>CAYFNP010000017.1:0-15200 GCA_964344425.1 uncultured Bifidobacterium sp.
TCGAGGGCGTCTACGCCCGCTATCTCGGCGGCGCGCTCGGCGAACGCAGCGCCGAAGAACTCGAACCGTTCAACCAGCAGGTCCTCGCTGCGGCCGCAAAGGCCGAGGCGACCCTCGAGCGGCTCGCGTGAAACTCCCGCTTCGCGTCCACGGCGAGGCACCTTCGCTGGACAAGCCGGTTCTCGTCACCATGCTGACGGGCTGGATCGATGCGTCGGGTGCCGCGGGCGCAGCGGTGGAAACCCTGAAGAAGTCGATCGATGCCCGACTCGTCGCCACCTTCGACGCCGACACGTTCATCGACTACCGCGCCCGACGGCCCATCATGGAACTGCGCGAGGGCCTGAATGCACGGATGCGTTGGTCTGTTCCCGAGATCCACGTCGGATCGGATGCGAACGGTCGGGACATCGTCGTGTTGTCGGGCCCCGAACCCGACACCTCGTGGGAACTCTTCACCGAACTCGTGTGCGACTTTGCGACGAAGCACGGCGTGCAACGGGCGTTCGCCATCGGTGCGTATCCGTTCGCGACACCCCACACACGTCCGCCGCAGTTGTCGTGCCACTCACCGTCGCCCCACGTGCTGGCCGAGGTTCCGTTCCTCAAGAACTCGGCCGACGTTCCGGCCGGCATTGCTGCCGTTCTCGAACACGGTCTCGCCGAGCGCGGAATCCCGGCCCTCAGCCTGTGGGCACAAGTGCCGCACTACGTCAGTGCCCTCGGTTATCCCGCGGCCGCAGCGGCGTTGCTGTCGGCAGTTCAAATGGTGGCCGGACTCGTCATCGATGTTTCGGAACTGGTCAACGAGGCGAACCAACAGCGCGAGCGGATCGACCAGTTGGTATCGGGAAATCCCGAACATCTCGAAATGGTCCGCCAACTCGAGCGGATGTTCGACGAAGCAGTGAAATCGGGACAGATCGATTCGCGCGGGGAAACTCCGGCCAGCGGCGATGCAATCGCCGCGGAAGTCGAGCGTTTCCTGCGTGAAGAGTTGGGTCGCGACAACAAGTAGGTTTTCCCCGACGCCACAGACCGGGGGAATCATGACCGAGCGCGAACGCATCGCAGCAATTTGGAGCCTCGACGGCAAGCACGCCGTCGTCACCGGCGTCAGCACGGGCAGCATCGGCGAGGGCATCGCACGCACGCTCGCCGCAGCCGGCGCGTCGGTCACCGTGTCCGACATTCGCGACAACGGATTGAGCGACATTGCCAAGTCGATCGGCGGCCAAGCCGTGATCGCCGACCTGACCGACGGCGACCAAGCCGACCGCTTGGTCGCGAACGGCGATCGTGTCGACATTCTCGTGAACAACGCCGGCAGCTACTTCGACGTCGGCCCCATCCTGAAGCAGTCCCCCGACAGTTGGCGACGCGCGATGGACAACAACATCACCACTTGCTACAACGCCAGTCGCTCGGCGGCCCGACGAATGGTCGACGCCGGCCGCGGTGGGTCGATCATCAACATCTCGTCGGTCGACGGATTGCTGCCCTGCATGGGCACGGGTTACGACACCGCGAAAGCGGCGGTCATCCAGTTCACGCGGTCACTCGCGGTCGACCTGGCGCCGCACAACATCCGAGTGAACAACATCGCACCTGGCGCAGTGATGGTCGAGACCCTGCGCAAGATGCAGGCGGGCGAACTTCCCCCGTTGTGGCCGAGCGAAACCGAGCCCACGGGACTCATGAACCCCATCACAAAGATCCGTTCCGCAAACATTCCGCTCGGCCGGCGCGGCACCCCCGACGACATCGGCAATGCGGTGCTGTTCCTCGCCGGCGAGGCCTCGTCGTACGTCACGGGCGTCACGCTTCCCGTGGACGGGGGCTGGCTCCTCATCTAAAGTCGGCGCGTTCGTTCGACACGGGGGTTTTCATGAAGGTTGACGGTGGCGTAGCGCTGGATCTGGCGAAGTCTGCGGAGTCGGCAAAGGAAGCCGAAGCCGCGGGCTACAGCGGTGCATGGACCGCGGAAACCAACCACGACCCGTTCTTTCCGCTTCTTCTCGCGGCCGAACACACCAAGCGCATCGAACTCGGTACGTCGATCGCCGTCGCCTTCGCACGCAACCCGATGATTCTGGCGAACATCGGATGGGACCTGCAGTCGTACTCGAAGGGTCGCTTCATCCTCGGTCTCGGCAGCCAGATCAAGCCGCACATCACCAAGCGATTCAGCATGGAGTGGAGCAGCCCCGCCGCGCGCATGCGCGAGATGATCGTGGCCATTCGCGCGATTTGGGACACGTGGGAGAACGGCACGCCGCTCAACTTCCGCGGCGACTTCTACACCCACACGTTGATGACACCGTTCTTCACACCCGACCGCGCCGACCTTGCCGGCTTCGGAACGCCGAAGATCTTCCTCGCGGGCGTCGGCGAACTGATGACCGAGGTGGCGGGCGAAGTCTGCGACGGGTTCATCTGCCACGGCTTCACCACCGAGAAGTACCTGCGCGAAGTCACACTGCCCGCGCTCGCCCGCGGTCGCGCCAAGGCCGGCAAGACGATGGAAGGCTTCGAAGTCGTCGGGCCTTCGTTCATCGTCACCGGCAACAACGAGGCCGAGATGACCCAGGCCGCCGCGGGAACGCGCCAACAGATCGCCTTCTACGGTTCGACTCCCGCTTACCGCGGAGTGCTCGACATCCACGGATGGGGCGGAATGCAGGAAGAACTCAACTCGCTGTCCAAGCAGGGCAAGTGGGTCGAGATGGGCAACCTCATCAACGACGAGATCCTCAACACGTTCGCCGTCGTCGGATCGCCCGAACAGGTGGCACCCGAACTGAAGCGCCGTTACGACGATGTCATCCAGCGGATCAGCTTCTACGCCCCGTACAAGAGCGACCCGGCGCGTTGGCAGCGGGTCATCTCCGACCTTCAGGCCTGATCAGACCGCGTTCGTCCAGCAGGCATGCGTGCCGCTGCAGATGCGTTCGGGAAGCCGAACGCGCGCAACCGGACCGGCCGCAATGTCACGGGCGTCGAATATCGCACAGTCGCTGCGGTCATTCGGCACATCGATCGTGAAGGTGATGACGTAACCGTCGTCCTCGGCCGTCGAGCCGGTGCGCGGCGCGAACACCGCCTCGCTGCAGTGTTCGCCGTCGGGCAGATGAAACCGCGTCTCACGGCCGGTCGAGATGTCGTGACGCATCAAGCCCTCGAACATGAACCAACCCTCGGTGGGGATGACGCAGTAGGCGGTGTCGTACTTGCGGCCACCGACCGCACCATTGATGACACCGAACTCGGTGATCGTGTCGGTCAGCGGGCCCTCTTTCACCGCGCCCGTGCGCATGTTCAGGCGCCAACGGTACGGGCGTGACTGCATCGCGTAGAGGTCGAGATAGCGGAACAGCCGCTCGTCGATGCTTGCGTCGGGTGGCAACGTGGGAGACGGGTCGTACTGGAAGTAGCCGTCGACCACGACTTCGTCGCCGTCTTCGTAGGCATTGATCCAGTGCAGGACGTAGGTGGCATCGCAGTCGAACCACTTGACTTCGGACGATGCGCCCCTGCGCGGAATCACGCCGAGTCGCATCGGCATGTCGCGGTGGTAACGGTTCGCGTAGACGTCCTTCTTCAACAAATCCTCGTCCCAGAACAACGGACAGTCGTTCAGGATTGCGAAGTTCTCGGTGAAGCACATGTCGTGCGGCAGACGCGGGCCGGGCAACGGCACGTCGACGTAATGGACGAGTTCACCCGCGGCCGACACGACGCCGTAGTGCATGTATGGCGCAGTAGTCGAGTAGTTGAAGAACAACAACTCCCCTGTTGCTTCGTCGACCTTCGTATGTGCCGACACGCCTTCGGCCGGGAACGCACCGTTCCATGACTCGGTGCCCATGTCGTCGAGCGTCCGCGGGTCGAGGCGATACAGGTCGCCGCATTGGTAGAAACTCGAGAGCGCGATTCCGCGGTGCACCACCACGTCGGTCGACGACGCATCCTTCATGCGCGTGCGCGCACCCCATCCGTCAGCACGAAGCGCTTTCTTCGGCGACTCGGCGAGGCCCGCCCACAGCGGACCACCGTTTTCCAACTCGGCCGCAAGGCCCTTCGTGCGCACGAAGCGGTTGCGATACGTCGCCTCGCCATTGCCAAACGTGATCGAGTGGATCATCCCGTCGCCGTCGAAGGGGTGGTAGCGCCCGACCCCCGGCACCAACGGGTTCTCGGTGTTGCGCAGGTAAGTGCCCGCGAAGTCGTCGGGGATCTTTCCCTCGACGGCCATCGCCGTTGCGGTCCATTCCTTGGTCTGCGGTCGCCATGCCCCCGTGCGGTACGGGTGCGCATCGTCCTGCGGAAGGAGCGACTCGAATTCGTTGTCTACGACCTGCGACATGTGACCCCCGAGGGAGACACTACGCCCGATTGCGGCGACGACGGTTCAGTCGAAGGTTGGCGCGGAACGCAGCGAGCGCTTCAGCTCGGCCATGCCCGACGTGGTGGCAAGGGTCTCGACGGCGTCCCACAGCTTCAGCGCCTCGGCCCCGCGGGGAATCTTGGCGATGACGGGCCCGAAGAAACTGCCTTCGTTCGCCTGTCCGGCTTTGAACGTGAGGATCGGCGTGCCGACGCCCTTGCCCGTGCGCGAGAACGCAAGGTCGGTTTCTTCCCGCAGCACGGCATCGAAGTCCTCGTTGTCGGCGCCGTTCGCCCAGTCGGTGTCCAGGCCGGCTCGGCTGAGAACGTCGACCAGGAAAAACGTGGTGTTGTCGAGAAACCCCTCGCGCTGCTGGTTGTTGTGCAGCGCGGTTCCGACCGCCGTGTACAACGCGTCGACGGCCTGGTTCCCTTCCTTCGCTCGGGCATACGCCGCAGCACGGAGAACACGACTGCCGGCCGCGTGTGCCGTGCGCCAGGGTTCGCTGCCCTCGCCGTAGCCGATTTCCTCGTTGATCATTCGCAGCGAGATGAATCGCCACGTGACGTCGTAGTTGCGCTGCTTGCGAACCTCGTCGACCCAGCGCGACGTGATCCACGCCCACGGGCACACGGGGTCGAAGAAGAACTCGAGATCACTCACGGACGATCTGCCTTTCGTCGAAGGTTTCGATGAGGTCGCCGGGCTTCAGGTCCTGGAAGTCGGAGAGACCGATACCGCATTCGAAGCCCTCGCGGACCTCGCGGGCGTCGTCCTTGAATCGACGCAGCGAACTGATCGAGCCCTTCCAGATGATGACACCGTCGCGCAGGAAGCGCACCTTGCTGCCACGAGTGACGACACCGCTGCGCACGTAGCAACCGGCAATGGCTCCGATCTTTGGCACGCGGAAGATTTCGCGCACCTCGGCTTCGCCGGTGACCACTTCCTCGAATTCGGGGGCGAGCATGCCGACGAGGGCACGTTCGATGTCCTCGAGCAGCTTGTAGATGATTTCGTACGTGCGGATCTCGACCTTTTCGGACTCGGCGAGGTCACGACCCTTGCGGTCGGGACGCACGTTGAATCCGATGATCGTCGCATTGGTGGCCGCCGCGAGCGTGATGTCGTTTTCGGTGATTGCACCGACGCCACGGTGCACGAAAGCGGGACGCACCTCGGGACGTTCGAGCTTGCGCAGGCTCTCGGTGACGGCTTCGAGCGAACCGTGCACGTCGGCCTTGATGATGAGGTTGAGTGTCGCGACCTCGCCGGCCTGAATCTGGCTGAAGATGTCTTCGAGGCGTACACCACGCTGAACGCGTGCATCGCCACGCTGGTTGAGAGCGCGGTAACGCTGTTCACGGGCCTCGCCGACGGTGCGCGCGGTGCGCTCGTCAGGTGCGCCACGGAACTCGTCGCCGGCGGCCGGCACGCTTGACAAACCGAGCACCTGGACCGGGGTCGAGGGATCGGCCTCTTTGACCTGCTCGCCACGGTCGTTGATGAGCGCGCGTACCTTGCCCCACGCCGCACCGGCGACGATGGGATCGCCGACGCGCAGCGTGCCCTTGTCGACGAGCACGGTTGCGACGGGGCCGCGGCCGATGTCGAGATTGGCCTCGAGCACGATGCCCTTCGCACGACCGATGGGGTTGGCGGTGAGGTCCTCGAGCTCGGCAACAACGTTCAACTGCTCGAGCAGGTCGTCGACACCAAGGTTCTGCTGCGCGGACATTTCGACGACGATGGTGTCGCCACCCCACGCCTCGGGCACCAGTTCGTATTCGGCAAGTTGGGTCAACACGCGCTGCGGGTCGGCGTTCTCTTTGTCGATCTTGTTGACCGCAACGACGATCGGCACGTCGGCCGCGCGCGCGTGGTTGATTGCCTCGATTGTCTGGGGCATCACGCCGTCGTCGGCCGCCACGACGAGCACGACCACGTCGGTCACCTGCGCACCTCGTGCACGCATCTTGGTGAACGCCGCGTGGCCCGGTGTGTCGATGAACGTGATCTTCTTGCCGTCCTTCG
This sequence comes from uncultured Bifidobacterium sp., assembly GCA_964344425.1. Taxonomy (GTDB): domain Bacteria; phylum Actinomycetota; class Acidimicrobiia; order Acidimicrobiales; family Ilumatobacteraceae; genus F1-20-MAGs119. Next base: position 6,422 of record CAYFNP010000017.1, read on the forward strand.
TGACCTGGTATGCGCCGATGTGCTGGGTGATGCCACCGGCCTCGCCCGCGACGACGTTCGCCGAACGAATCTTGTCGAGCAGTGTCGTCTTGCCGTGGTCGACGTGGCCCATGACGGTGATGACCGGAGGACGCACCTGCTGTGCGTCGGGATCGTCGTCGTCGGAGTCGTCGAACAGCGCCTGCAGTTCCATTTCCTGCTGCTGGCCCGGATCGACGAGCAGAATTTCCGCACCGATTTCGAGTGCGAAAACCTCCATCTGGTCGTCGGTGAGGGTCATGGTCGCGGTGACCATTTCGCCCTGCTGCATGAGGAACCGCACGACGTCGGCCGCGGTGCGGTTCAACTTCGGTGCGAATTCCTGTGCCGAGACTCCGCGCTCGATGATGACGGTGCCCTCGGGTACCGGAGCATCGCTCGCGGTGTAACTGGTCATGAGCTGCGGTTGCAGCTCTTCCATGTCCCTGCGACGACGGGCGCGCGACTTCTTTCGCGGCGCGCGGCGCTGGCCGCTCGGCCGATTACCACCCGGCCCACCGGGCCCACCGGGGCCGCCGGGACCGCCACCGGGCCCACCCGGACGCGGGCCACCAAAGCCACCGGGACGCGGGCCACCCATCGGCGGGCGACCTGCCCCTGCAGGACGCGGGCCACCGGGGCGCGGGCCGCCAAAGCCGCCGGGACGACCGGGGCCACCCGTGCGCGGACCGCCCGGTCCACCAGGGCCACCGGGACGACCGGGACCACCCGTGCGCGGACCACCAGGCCCACCGGGACGGACTCCTGGTCCGCCCGGACGAGCGCCGGGACCACCGGGACGCATGCCACCGGGAGGCGGCGGAATGGGACGACCTGTGGCCGACAACGGACGTGAGGGCGGGGGCGGAATGGGTCGACCGGTTGACGAGACCGGCCCTGCGGGACGCGGCGGCGGCACGGCGCCACCCGGGGCCAGTGGACGGCCCGGAGGCGCGGGCGTGGTCGGACGGGCCGCAGGAGGCGGAGGTGCGGCGGGACGTCCGGGGGTCGGACGGCCGCTCGAGATGAATCCACCGCGCGGCGTTTCGCCGGTTGCGTCGGCAGTGCCCGCTGCGGCCGGTGCGGCGGGCGCCGGAGCTTCGACAACGGGGGCGACGGTTGGTTCCGGAGTCGTCGGCGCAGGGGCCGGCGTCTCGGCAACTTGCGGCGTGATCGGAGCAACAGGAGTGTCATCGACGACGTCGGTCGTCTCGGTTGCCTTCTTTGCGACAGCTTTCTTTGCGACTGCCTTCTTCGCCGGTTCCTTCTTGGCCGGCTCTTTCTTCGCCGTTTCTTTCTTGGCTGCAGCCTTCTTCGCGGGCTTCTCGGCAGCGTCGTCGTCCTTCTTCGCCACGGCCTTCTTCGCCACGGCCTTCTTCGCTGTCGTCTTCTTTTCGGGCTTGGGCTCTTCGGGCTGCTCGTCACGAATCAGGCCGTCGCGCTCGGCGCGGTGGCGCACACGGTCGGCCTGTTGCTCGATGATCGACGACGAGTGGCTCTTTACGTCGATGCCCATCGACATGCAGAGGTCGACGGCCTCTTTGTTGGTGAGGCCCAGCTCTTTGGCGAGCTCGTGGACGCGCATGTTCTTTGCCAAGTTGACTTCAGCCTTTCCTCTTCGGCCCGTTGGGGCGTCGGGAGATCTCGGGGTGTTGATCGGTGACGAAACTGGTGCGCAAAGCGCGCCGCAGCGAGCCCCGTTCCATCGCCACCGCAATGCACGACGATTCGCGGCACAACCACGCACCGCGACCGTGCGAGACAACGGACGGAGCAAGACGACCGTCGACGACGACGTAACGCGTCAGAGAGCCGGCGTCGAATCGACGACGGCAACCCACGCACGTGCGTGTCGGACGATGGCCGCGATGTGTCACGCCTCGGAAGCCCCTTCTCCCCGACCGGCGCCGCCGGCCCATTCCTTTTCGCTGATGACCGAGCCGTCGGCCGCATGCCATTCCATTTCGCCGGTGGCGTCGTTGGTGACCCACTGACCTTCGGCGTAGCCCGAATCACCCGACGACACGGGCACGGCTCCCGATGCCTCGGCCGCGGCTTGCGTCTCGCTCTTGATGTCGATCCGCAAACCGGTGAGTCGCGCAGCAAGTCGTGCGTTCTGGCCTTCCTTGCCGATCGCCAGCGACAGCTGGAAATCGGGCACGATGACGTCGGCCTGCGTACCGTCGGCGCTGACGCGCACTTCGGACACCTTTGCCGGCGACAACGCCTTGGCGACGAAGTCCGGCAGATCCTCGCTGAACGGAACGATGTCGATCTTTTCGCCGCGCAGCTCGTTGACGACCATGCGTACACGACCGCCACGCGCGCCGACGCAAGCACCGACGGGATCGACGTTGTGATCGTTCGACCACACCGCGATCTTCGTACGATGACCGGGCTCGCGCGAGCAGGCCTTGATTTCGACCACGCCGTCGGCAATTTCGGGAACCTCGAGTTCGAACAGGCGCTTGATGAGACCCGGGTGCGTGCGACTGACGACGATCTGGGGACCCTTTGCGGTCTTGCGGACCTCGACGATGTAGGCCTTGACGCGTCCACCCGGCTCGGGCTTTTCGTAGGGAACCTGCTCGGCCTGCGGCAACAGCGCTTCGACCTTGCCCAGATCGAGCAGCGTGTAGCGCTTGTCGATCTGCTGGATGATGCCGGTGACGATGTCGCCTTCGCGGTTCGCGTACTCCTCGAACTTGCGGTCACGCTCGGCCTCGCGAATGCGCTGGCTCATCACCTGACGGAACGTGACGGCTGCGATGCGGCCGAGTTCGTCGCGCTTGGGCGTGTCGTCGCGCTCATTGATCCAGTTTCCGTCGTCGTCGAGGTCGTACGCCGTGAACCGCATGTCGAGGTTCTCGGGGTTGATCTCGACGATTACTTCGTCGGCGGCACCCGGACGCTTCTTGTAGGCCGTGGCGAGAGCCTCGACGAGCACTTGGAGAAGTGCGTCGACGGAGATGCCCTTTTCATTCGCCAACATCCGTACGGCTTCGGCCATATCGAGATTGCTCATGATGCGCTTGCCTCGTTTCTTTCTTCGATGCTTTCTTGTTCCGTGCTGCTCTTCGGTGAAATCTTCTTGGCGCCGCTCTTCTTGCCGGGCTTTTCAGCCGGTCCCCAGACGAAAACCGTCTTGGCGCGCTCGATATCGGCGATGCGAACGTCGACCGAATGCGTGCCGTCGCGCAACGTGACCGTGTCGGTCGTGGCAGCGACGAGCTCGCCCTGGATGCGACGTGAACCATTGACAGGGGCGTGAAGGCGGACGTTGATCGTCTTGCCGACTTCGCGCACGAAGTGCTCGGGCCGACGCAACGTGCGCTCGAGACCCGGACTGGTGACCTCGAGCGTGTAGCGACCCGGAACGGGATCGGAATGGTCGAGTTCTCGGCCGAGCTGGCGAGTGACAAGGGCGAGGTCGTCGAGGTTGACCCCGGCAGGCCCTCCGGGCGGCGTGTCGAGGACGACGCGCAGTGTCCCGCCGCTGAAGTCGATGTCGTAGATCTCGAGGCCAAGGTCGCGGGCCATCGGCGCGACGAGGGCGGCAACTCGGTCGGCCACCGTTGACCCGAAGCGTGGAGCGGCGGCATCGGCCGACGCATTGCCGTTTGTTGCCTCATCCACCATGACTCACCTCGCTCCCGTGTTCCGACTCGTTCATCCCGACTTCGATTCGACCCCTCGGCCACCGAACAAAAAAGGCGTGGGCGGAGCCCACGCCTTTTCGTTCAATGAACTCGAAAGGACTTGTCCGCGAGTGTACCCGTTCCGGGCCCCGTTTGCTCGGGGGCGTTACCCTTGCCACCTATGTTGCGTCTGTCCCAGTTGTTCCTGCGCACGCTCCGCGACGACCCGGCCGACGCCGAAGTTCCCAGCCACAAACTGCTCGTCAGGGCCGGCTACATCCGTCGGGCCGCGCCGGGTGGATACACGTGGCTACCCCTCGGCTGGGAAGTTCACCGCAACGTCGAGCGCGTCGTACGCGACGAGATGAATGCAATCGGCGCACAGGAAGTCCACTTTCCCGCGTTGCTTCCGCGCGAGCCGTACGAGGCGACCAACCGTTGGAACGAGTACGGCGACACTCTGTTTCGCCTTCAAGACCGCCGCGGCGCCGACTTCCTTCTCGGGCCGACGCACGAAGAAATGTTCACGCTTCTCGTCCGCGACCTCTACAGCAGCTACAAGGACCTTCCCGTTTCGCTGTACCAAATTCAAACCAAGTACCGCGACGAGGCACGGCCGCGCGCGGGCCTGTTGCGCGGACGCGAGTTCACCATGAAGGACTCGTACAGCTTCGACATCGACGATGACGGGCTCGCAGCAAGCTACGCGGCCCATCGCGACGCCTACATTCGCATCTTCGATCGCCTCGGCATTCCCTACGTCGTCGTCTCGGCGATGTCCGGTGCCATGGGCGGGTCGAAGTCCGAGGAGTTCCTCGCGGAGTGCGAGGTTGGCGAGGACACATTCGTGCGGTGCAGTGCGTGTTCGTACGCAGCCAACACCGAAGCCGTTCGCGTGAGAATCAATGACTCGAAGCCGGCCGATGCACCGGCCGCGGTGGTCGTCGATACGCCGAACACTCCGACCATCGACACGCTGGTCGACCACCTGAACTCACTCGACGTCCGCCCGACCCACGGTGGAACCTGGACCGGTGCCGACACGCTGAAGAACGTCGTCGTCATGGTGAAGAATCCCGACGGAAGCCGTACGCCGCTCGCGGTCGGCGTTCCCGGTGACCGCGAAGTCGACATGAAACGTCTCGAAGCACAACTTGCACCCGGCGAGGTCGACGCGTTCACCGATGCCGATTTCGCGGCCCATCCGTCGCTCGTCAAGGGCTACATCGGCCCCGATGTGCTCGGTGCCGACAAGGCAGCGGGCGTGCGATACCTGCTCGACACCCGCGTCGTTCCCGGTTCGGCGTGGGTGACCGGCGCCAACTCGGCCGGCAAACACGTCGTCAACCTGGTGTTCGGGCGCGACTTCGCGGCCGACGGCACCGTCGAGGCCGCCGAGGTGCGCGCCGGCGATGCCTGTCCCGAATGCGGTGCGCCGATGCGCATCGACCGTGGCATCGAGATCGGTCACGTGTTCCAACTCGGCCGCAAGTACGCCGAGGCGCTCGAACTGAAGGTGCTCGACCGCAACGGCAAGCAGCAGGTCGTCACCATGGGCTCGTACGGAATCGGCGTGTCGCGCGCGGTCGCTGTTGTTGCAGAGACATCGCACGACGAACTCGGCCTGTGCTGGCCGCGCGAAATCGCGCCGGCCGACGTGCATCTCGTGTCGACCGGCAAGGGCGACGACGAGATCACGTCGTTCAGCGAGTCGCTCGCAACGGCGCTCGAGGCACGCGGTCTCAAGGTGATCCTCGACGATCGCGTCGGCGTTTCTCCCGGCGTGAAGTTCAAGGACGCCGAACTTCTCGGCATGCCCACCATCGTGATCGTCGGCAAGGGACTTGCCGACGGCAAGGTCGAGGTTCGCGACCGCAAGACGGGTTCGCGGGACGACGTCGCCGCAGTAAGCGCGGCCGACGCAATCGCCGCAGCGTGCCGGGGCAACGCGACGTGACCCGCATCAACCCGGTCCTGAAGACCTACGACTGGGGCGACACAACCTTCATTCCGCGACTGCTCGGACTCGAACCATCGGGCAAGCCCGTTGCCGAGGCGTGGTTCGGCACACATCCGGCCGGTGAAGCAACACTCGACGACGGCACGCCACTGTCGACACTCACCGGCCCGCTTCCCTTCATGGTGAAGTTCCTCTCCGCCGCGCGGCCACTTTCGTTGCAGGTGCATCCTTCGCTCGCCCAGGCGCGCGAGGGTTTCGCACGCGAGAACGCCGCGGGGATCGCACTCGACGATCCGCGTCGCAACTACCGCGACGAGTCCGACAAACCCGAGATACTGATCGCGCTCGGCCCGTTCAGTGCCCTGTGCGGTTTCCACGATCCCGCCGCGACGGCGGGTTGGTTCCGCGCAAAGGGCTGGAATGAACTCGCCGATGCGCTCGACTCGCTCGGCATCGAAGGGTTCGTCGTCGAGGCGCTCACCGGCACGCGCTTGTCCGTTCCGGCAGACCTGCCGCCATGGACAGAGACGTTGCGCGCCGCGCACCCCGACGACCCTGCGATTCTCGTCGCGCTGCTCATGCACTGGGTCGAGCTCGCGCCGGGAGAATGCCTGGCTCTCGAGGCGGGGGTTCTCCACGCCTACCTTTCGGGCAACGCGGTCGAGGTGATGAACGAAAGCGACAACGTCGTGCGCGCCGGATTCACCACCAAGCACCGCGACCGTGACGAACTTCTGCGCATCACGTCGTTCGAGCCGTGCGCATCACCGGTCCGTCGCGCAATCAATGGCACATACCCTTCGACGGGTTCGTACCGCGTCTCCGTCCACGAGACCGGAACAACGATCACCGCGGCGCAGACCACCATTGTCGTCACGTCGACCGGAGACGCCGCCGTGTTGACCGCTGGCCAGCGCTACGAGGTGACCGACGGAACCGCGTTCGCCGCTACAGCCGGCACGCCGCGTTGATCGCCAGATCCAACAGGCGCTCGCGCGCGGTCGTCTGGCTGTCCCAGTGGCGGTGATCCCACTCCTCGGCGCTCACGTCGTCACCGGCGTACAGCAACTGGCCGTAGGTGACCCCACGAAAAGTCGCGGCAGCGAACATTGCCGACGCCTCCATTTCGACACAGATGCATCCCTGTTCGCGCCTGCGTGAAACCTTCGCGGGTGTTTCCCGGAAGAACGCGTCGGTGGTCCAGGTCAGACCCCTGTCGTGCGGCACACCGGCTTCGGTGAGTGTGGCGTCGATGGCGGCAAGAGCAGCCGGGTGTGGCGCGACCTCGTGGTGCACCGGCGCGTAGTGGTGGCTGGTTCCCTCGTCACGCACCGCACCGGTCGGCACGATGACATGGCCGACATCGAAACCCTCGCGGACGATTCCGGCGCCACCACAGCCGATGAACTTGCGGGCACCAAGCGCGATGACGGATTCAAGAATCGCCACGGCCGCGGGCGCACCTACGGGCGTATTGAAGACGGCGACGTCGACTCCGTTGCGCGTGACGACGTGGACGTCGTGTGCACCGTGCTCGAAAGGAATCGAGTAGAGGGGAATGGAGTCCGCGAACCTGCCGCGAAAGACGTCGCCGAACCACGTGTTCACTGCGCGTTCGGGGAAACCCGGAATTGCACGGTGGATCGACGGATTGATGACTGCGGTCTGCGAATCGTCGAATTCAAAAAGCGGGTGTGAATCGGACACGGCGCAACGACTCAGCCCGCGGTCTTGCGGATCTCAACGATGCGTTCGTTCGAATGGTTGGCGTCGTCACCCTTGGCGTCGAGCAGTGCCGAGCGGTCCTTGCCGGCCTCGCGCTCGGCGCGTGCAGTGTCGGCGCGCGCGATGGCCGCGTCGGTTCCGTGTTCGTTGATGAACGTGGCCCACTCAACCAGTGCCTCGACCATCTCGTCCTCGGGTACGACGGCGACGTTGCGACCCTTGACAAAGAGGTGGCCGCGCTTGTTGCCCGCAGCGATTCCGAGGTCGGCCTCGCGCGCCTCGCCCGGGCCGTTGACGACGCAACCCATGACCGCGATCTGAAGCGGAATCTTCTTGTCGGCGAAAGCGTCCTGTGCGCGGTTGGCCACGTCGATCACGTCGATCTCGGCGCGACCGCAGCTGGGACATGCGATGAGATCGACGTTCTTGCGTTCGCGTAGGCCGAGAGACTCGAGCAACAGGCGCCCCGCACGCGCCTCTTCCACCGGGTCCGCGGTCAGGCTGTAGCGGATGGTGTCGCCGATTCCCTCGAGCAACAGCGTCGAGATGCCGGCGGTCGCCTTGACCAAGCCACCCGGCAGCGGACCCGCCTCGGTGACACCGAGGTGCAGCGCGTAGTCGGTGACTTCGCTCAACTTGCGGTAGGCCTCGACCATCAACGGAACGTTCGATGCCTTGACCGAGATCTTCACAAGGTCGAAGCCGACCTCGTCGAAGAAGGCAATCTCCTGCAACGCGGATTCGACCATTGCGTCGGCCGTGAGGCCGCCGTGCTTTTCGTACAGCGCAGGATCGAGCGAACCGCCGTTCACGCCGATTCGGATGGGGACGTTGCGTTCCTTGGCGGCTGTCGCAACGGCCTTGATGTGCTCGGGTCGACGAATGTTGCCGGGGTTCAGGCGCAAACCGTGGACGCCGGCCTCGAGGGCCGCGAGGGCCATCTTGTACTGGTGGTGAATGTCGGCGATGACGGGAATCGGCGAGCGCGGCACGATCTGCGCGAGACCTTCGGCCGCCTCGATCTCGTTGCAGGTGCAGCGCACGATGTCGCATCCCGCCGCGGCCAACGCGTAGATCTGTTGCAGAGTTCCCTCGACGTCGGCCGTCTTCGTCGTGGTCATCGACTGAACGCTGATCGGCGCATCACCACCAACGGCGACCTTGCCGACGTGGATCTGACGGGTGCGACGACGCTCGTACATCGGGTTCAGTATTGCCCTTCTCAGAGGGGGTTGGTGATATCGAGGTAGAGACCCACGAAGAGCAGAAAGCCGAGCAGACCGACGACGACGGTTGTGACGGGAATCATCTTGTTCACGTCGGCCCGATATCTGCGACCACCGCGCGAGCGCAGTCTCTCGTAGGTCGCAATTGCAGCGTGACCACCGTCAAAGGGCAACAACGGAAACAGGTTGAAGACCCCGACGAACACGTTCAC
>CAYFNP010000018.1:0-14058 GCA_964344425.1 uncultured Bifidobacterium sp.
CGACTCGTTCAGAACGAGTCGAGTAGATCCATCAGCTTGAGATCGCGGATGGCCGCGCTCGAGCGTCCGACCATCGCACTCATGAACGCCTTGCCGCGTTCGTTCGACGGGTCGAGAGTGCCGGCGATGACGGCGACGTACACCCACAGGTACAGCACCGCGCGCTTGTAGTCGTCCCACGCCTGCTCTGCGGTGTAACCCTTGACGCCCTTCGCCTCGAGTGTGCTGCGCCAGAGTTCGACGAGGCGCCGCTCGTTGGCGCGGCACTCGGCCGGGTCCATGTTGTGACTGAGCAGATAGGCGACGTCCTGGATGCCCTTGCAGCGCAGCGCACCCTGGAAGTCGATGACAGCGAGCGGCGAGTGGGCGGGCTTGGTTCCGAACATCAGGTTGTCCATGCGGAAGTCGCCGTGGATGAGCGTGTAGGGATGTTGCACCAGCCACTGCTGCATCTTCGGAACCGCATCAAGGAAGCGGTCCTTGTTCGCCTTCAACTCGTCGCTGATGAGGTCGCCGAAGATCCCGACCATGTTGTCCCAGCCGGCGCGCGCGCCGCCGAGCATCGCCTCTGCGTGAATGCCGGGGAAGTGGTACGGCAGGAACTCGTACTCGGCGACGTCGACTTTCTCCCAGAACGACGCGTGCAGCATGCCGAGTTCGCGCATCGCGGTCTCGGCTCGCGCGACACTGCATCCCTCGACCTGGTCACCCATCGTGTACTCGGAGAGGTCTTCCATCACGATGATGAAAGACGTTTCGCCGCGGAATGCCGAGAAGAACACCTTGGGCACGCGCATTCCTGCGTTCGGTGCGACACGCTGGCAGAACAGAACCTCGCGTTGGTACACGTTGAAGGTGGTGGCCACGACGAGGTTGCCCTCGTTTTCGGTTGGGTACTTGACGACGACCGACTGCGGTGCGCCGGTCGCGTCGCCCGAGTAAGTGGGGGTAACGACCTCGATGAGCCCGAGCATGCCGACGCCTTCGCCGACGGGACGTCGGGCCATGGCGGTCACCGATCCGCCTGCTGCAAGGTGGCCACCGTGTTTGAGTGCGGCTTCGAGCCACTCGTTCGTGATGTCACCGGGACGGAGCGGATAGTTGTTCGGATCGACTGCCATCGAACGAAACTACTTCAACCGTTCGTCCCGAATTTCAGTTGGAAAAACTTCGGCTGTTCAGCGGTAATCGGCAAAGAACTCGATCACGTCGTTGGCGACGAGATCGGGCTGTTCCGCAGCGGCGAAGTGTCCACCCGCGGGCATGCGGGTCCACCGCTTGATGTTCGCAACCTTCTCGGCCCCGCGTTTCGGAACGAAAATGAGATCGCCCGGGAAGACGGCCATCGCGGTTGGCGCCTCGAGGATCGGCGAGCGATCGTGCGCCGGTTTCCATGGGTCGTTCGTGCGTCCGTAATACATGCGGCACGAGCTCCAGAACGAGCCCGAGAACCAGTAGATGCTGACGAGCGTCGCCAGCTGTTCGAGCGTGTGGGTCTTTTCGACGTCGCGCCGACCCGATTCGGTGAGCGAGTCGCTCCACAACCGACGACGTTCGATCAGCCACGCGGCCATGCCGGTGGGTGAATCGTGCATCGCATAGGACAGCGTTTCGGGTTCGATGCCCTGCACCGTGTAGTGACTCGTCGCGGTGGCCATGCGCTGTTTCATCAATTGCGGGTAGTGCTTTTCTTCCTCGTCGTAGTCGTCGGGCGTCAATGATCCGCGGTCGAGACCGGGGAAGATCGGAAGTGTCACGTGTGCGCCGTGCAGTGACGCGGCGTGCGCGTGGGCCAGTTCACCGGTGACGATGGCACCCCAGTCGCCACCGTGGGCCGCGTAGCGCGGGTAGCCCAGAACCTCGGTCATCAACTTGTTCCACAGGTGTGCAACGTCGCGGGTGGTGAGGTGGCCGACCGGAAGCGGTGACGACCATCCAAAACCGGGAAGCGCGGGCACAACCACGTCGAAGTTGGCCGCGGCGAGACGTTGCGCGACGGGTATGTAGTCCCAGTACGTCCACGGCCAACCGTGCGTCGCGATGATCGGCATCGGGTTCGCACCGTTGCCGCGCAGATGAACGAAGTGGATCGGAATCCCGTCGATGACCACGCGATGGTTGGGAACGGAGTTCATTTCGGCGACTTTCGCCTGCCAGTCGAAATCGTTGCGCCAGTAACGCACGAAGTTCTCGAGCCAACCCCGCTGCATGCCGTACTTCCAGTCGTCGTTGGCGACGCCGAGCGGATAGCGGGTGTTGTCGAGGCGGTGGTGCAGGTCGGAGACCGCGACGGGATCGAAGGGGATTTCGAACGGTTCTGCGTTCGCCATGTCACTCACCCTGCTGCTTGCGTCCGCCGTATTGATAGCTGCGTTCTGTACGACCACCCGCAACGAGAAGGTTCTGGCCCGTCACCCACGACGCGGCGGGCGACGCGAGGAACATCACCGCCGCTCCGATGTCGTCGATCGTTCCGAGGCGACCGAGCGGAATCGTCTGGCGAAGCTTCTCGAGTTGATCGCTGATGCCGAGAACCCCGAGATAGGCCTCGGTCACGACGGGTCCCGGTGAAACCGTGTTCACGCGAATGCCGCGTTCGGCGAGTTCGAGCGCGAGTGTCTGGGTGAGGTTGATCATGCCGGCCTTTGCCGCGGCGTACGCGCCGGTCATGGGTGATCCGCGCATGCCGGCACCCGATGCGATGTTGATGATGACCCCGCCGTTCGGCATGTTCGCGGCTGCCGCACGTGCCCCTTGGAACGCGGATGTGAGGTTGAGTTCCAACATTCCTCGGAAGAACTCGTCCGACATGTCGGCGAGTTGGTAGGTGGTCGATTCGACCGAACCACCGACGTTGTTGACCCAGATGTCGAGGCGACCGAATTCGGCAATCGTGCGTCGCGCGATTTCGTCGGAGAAGTCGCGGATGTCGCCTTCGACGATCAGCGCGCGTCGACCACGCTCACGAACACCGGACGCGGTTTCCTCGAGGTCGCTGATGCGACGTGCGTTGACCACGACGTCGCACCCCGCGTCGGCGAGGGCACACGCAATGCCCCGACCGATTCCCTGACCCGAACCCGTGACGACGGCGACCTGGCCGTCCATTCGCACCGCATCGAACATGCTCATCGCCCTAACATACGCTCAACGCGACACGCGCTACGAGGGGGGAAACATGGCGGGAGTTCTGGGAGACCTTGCCGGCAAGACCGCGGTGATCACCGGTGGAGCATCGGGTATCGGTCTCGCAATGGCCGAAAGGTTCGGGGCCGAGGGCATGAACGTCGTCATTGCCGACGTGGAAAACGCCGCGTTGTCGGCCGCACACGATGCATTGGCGGCAAAGGACATCGACGTTCGCGCGATGCGGTGCGACGTTTCGGACCGCGCTGCGGTCGAGGCGCTCGCCGAATTTTCGTACGAAGAGTTCGGCAACGTGCACATTCTTTGCAACAACGCCGGTGTCGTGCACCGCGACCGTGTCTGGGAGGCGTCGATCGAGAGTTGGGAATGGGTGATCGGCGTCGACTTGTGGGGCCCGATCTACGGCGTGAAGTCATTCGTCCCGCGGATGATCGCCTCGGGTGAGCCGGGCCACGTGGTGAACACCGCGTCGACCGCCGGCATCCTCGCGTTCCCCGGCATCTGCTCCTACGACGTTGCAAAGCAGGGCGTCGTCGCTCTGTCCGAAGTGTTGGCGGTCGATGCACGCAACGCCGGAGTTCCGATCCTCGCGTCGGTGCTGTGCCCCGGTGTCGTGCGCACGAAGATCGGCATCAGCGAACGCAACCGCCCGGGCAACGTGCAGGGGGCCGGTTTCGGCACGCAGGGTCTGACGACCGCGACCGAGGCGATCGACCCCGAAGAGGTTGCCGCGCAGGTGCTCGGCGCCGTGCGCGACGGACGGTTCTGGATCATGACCCACCCGCGCTACGTGGGCCTGGCGCAGGAGCGTGCGAAGTGCATGGAAACGGGGGCCCCGCCGCCCGTTCCGTCACCGATTTAGTTGCGTACCGCAATTCCTTTCGGGCACCGTCGACCGCTACATTGACGCACTGACATCGACCTGCATTCCGGGGGGAATCATGCTGGGTGAAAAGTGGATCATCGACCGCACGCCGTCGAAGAAGTTCCCGTCCTACACGCGCGGCAACGCCGCCGACGTTCTGGCCGACCCGGTCAGTCCGCTCGGCTGGTCGCTGTGCTGGGAAAAGGGCGTCGTCCTTGGCTGTCGTGACGGGTTCGTCTCGTTCGGAGTGTTCGACGCCGAGGAATACGGCACACCACCCGAGACGTTCGGCATGTTCGGTGGCTACTTCTACAACTCGCTCATGCAGGCGCGTTTGATGGGTGTTCGCATGCCCGGCGCAACACCCGAGGCGATCGACGCCGCTTATTTCGACAACACCCCCGACGTTCCGCCGTACGTGCACGAGCCGTGGCACGACAGCCCCAAGCACGAGGCGAAACTCGGCGAGACCATGGCATACGTCATGAGCGGGGTCACCTACCAGCCCGTCGAAGAGCAGAAGAAGCTCGCCCTCAAGATCCGTGCGGAACGTCCCGACCTGACGAAGCTGACCGACGCGCAACTCGTTGCACGCGCCCGCGAAATCGGGGCCCTTCTGGTTCCCCTTTTCGAGAGCCACGTCTGGGTGTCGCTCGGTGCGTCGCTCGGACCCGGCGCGGTGGGTGCCATCACTGCGGCCATCGGTCGGGCCGAGGACGGAGTCAAGCTCATCGGCTCGGTGGGCGACGTCGACTCTGCGCTCATTGCAATCGACCTGTGGGACCTTTCGCGTCTCATCCGCAAGTCGCCCGAGGTGACGGCCGCATTCGAAGCGGGTTCCGACGCGTGGGAAGCAAAGGTCAAGGGCACCGAGTTCGAAAAAGCACTCGACGCGTTCCGCTTCAAGCACGGTTCGCGCGGGCCGAACGAATGGGACCCTGCTGCTCCGTCCTACGAAACCAGTTCGCGCCTGATCTTCGCCCAACTCGACCGCCTGCGTCGCCAGTCCGACTCGGCTGATCCGCGGGCAGCGGCAAAGCGCAACTCGGCCGAGCGCGAGCGCATCTTCGCCGAGATCTCGGAGACGATCGCCGGTGACGCCGAAACCGCCGGAATGTTCGCCGCTGGTTACAAGTCGGCAGCCGTGTGGCAACAGGGCCGTGAGCGTTGCAAGACCAACAACATCGCGGCGATCCACGAGGTGCGCATGGCGATGCGCGAACTCGGCCGTCGCGCCGCAGAGCGGGGCCAGATCGGCAACCTCGAGCAGGTCTTCATGTTGCTCGAATCCGAACTCGACGAGTTCGTGACCAACCCCGGCAAGTTCACTGCGGTTCTCGCCGAACGCGAAGCCGACCACAAGGAACTCGCGACGCTCATTCCGCCGTTCATCGTCAACGGCAGCGTTCCGCCACTCAATCAGTGGAAGAAGCGGGGTCAGGTCGAGGTCGCGCCGGTGAAGGCCGGCGACGTGCTGACAGGCACCGCGTGTTCGGCGGGCACCTACACCGGCAAGGCGCGCATCGTGCTCGACCCGTTCGACCCCTCGGGTCTCGACGCGGGCGACATCCTCGTCACGTTGAACACGGATCCGTCGTGGACGCCGTTGTTCCTTGCGGCGGGCGCGGTCGTGGTGAACCTCGGCGCAATCGGGTCGCACGCCAGCATCGTCAGCCGCGAACTGGGAATCCCGTGCGTCTCGTCGGTCACCGACGCGACGCTGCGCATTCCCGACGGTGCAACGATCACGGTCGACGGTGCCGCGGGCACCGTCACCATCGTGTCGCTGGCCTGACCTACTGCGTCAGTCGCGCTGGCGCACGTTGGCAAGAAACTGCTTGGTGCGTTCCTCGCGCGGACTGCCGATGACCTGATCGGGGTGACCGTCCTCGACGATCACGCCACCGTCCATGAAAACGACGCGGTCGGCAACGCCGCGGGCAAAGTCCATTTCGTGCGTGACGACGAGCATCGTCATGCCTTCTTCGGCGAGCTCGCGCATGACGCGCAACACGTCGCCGACGAGTTCGGGGTCGAGCGCACTTGTCGCCTCGTCGAAGAGCATCACCTTGGGCTCCATGGCAAGCGCACGGGCAATCGCGACACGTTGCTGCTGTCCGCCGGACAACTGCGCCGGGTACGACGCAGCCTTTTCCGCCAGACCGACACGTGCAAGCAATTTCGTCGCCCGCGTCTCGGCGGCGGCGCGATCCTGCTTCAGCACCTTTCGAAGGGCGATGGTGACGTTGTCGAGGACCGACATGTGGGCGAACAAATTGAACTGCTGGAAGACCATGCCGGTCGACGTACGGGCACGGTCGAGGTCGCAGTCGGGGTCGGTCAGTTCGATGCCGTCGACGTGAACGTGGCCGGCCGACGGAGTCTCGAGCATGTTGACGCACCGCAGGAGCGTGCTCTTGCCCGAACCCGAGGGGCCGATGATGCACACCACTTCGCCACGACGCACCGACAGATCGATGCCGCGCAGCACGTGGTTCGACCCGAAGCGCTTTTCCAGCGACTCGATGCGAACGAGGGCATCACTCATCGGCGTCCCGCCGTGTTCATTCATCGGCGTCCCGCCTTTGAACGGCGTTCCATCCACGCGGCGAGCTGTGTCAGGGGAATCGTGAGCGCAAGGTAGACGAGGCCGGCAACGACGAGTGGGGTTGCGTTCGCGGTGTCGTTGACGCCATTGCGACCGAAGCGGGCAAGGTCGAGCGTGCTTGCGGTGACACCGAGCACCGAGATGAGCGAGGTGTCCTTGATGAGCAGCACGAATTCGTTCGTCAGCGGTGGAACGATGATGCGAAAGGCCTGCGGAATGATGATGGTGGCCATCGCGCGGGTGTACGACATGCCGAGCGACCTGGCGGCCTCCATCTGCCCGCGCGGAACGGCTTCGATGCCGGCGCGCACCGTCTCGGCGATGTAGGCGCCGGCGACCAGCGCGAGTGGTACCGAGCCCTGGATGTAGGGGTTGGGCCATTTCCAACCGGTGGCGATGGGGATGCCGAAGCCGAGGATGAGAAGCGTGACGAGAAGGGGAATGCCGCGGAGTATCTCGATGTAGGTGGCGGCGAACCAGCGGTAGGGCTTGACGCTGGACAGGCGCATGATCGCGAGCAACAAGCCGAGCGAGAGTCCGCCCGTGAAACCGAAGATGGTGAAGATCACCGTGTTGCGCAGCGCGTTCGTCAGGATGTCGGGGAACTGGTCCTTGACGATGCGCCATTTGAAGAGGGCGCCCCCGAGGGCGCCCCAGTCGACGGCGAGCAGAATCAGCACCAACGCCGCGATGGTCGCGGTGTACACGCCGCCGCGAACCAGTCGCAGGCGTTGGCGCCGACTCAAACTCATCGGTTGTTCGTGTCGATTACTTCGCGAAGTACTTCGCGTAGATCTCGTCGTACTTGCCGTTCTCCTTCAGGGTGGCGATGCCGGCGTTCAGCGCGTCGGCAAGTGCCGTGTTGTCCTGCGAGACGGCGAAGCCGTACTGCTCACCGGTCGGGAACGTTGCGGTCAGCACCATCTTCGAGTCCTTGAGGGCGCGCTCGGCGTTCACGGGCAGGTCCTGCAGAAGTGCATCGACGTCGCCGCTCTCGAGAGCAAGGAACATTGCCGCCGGCTCGTCGAACGACTTGATCTCGGAATCCTTGGCGTTCTCGTTTGCGTAGGTCTCGCCGGTGGTGCCGGTCTGGACGCCGATCTTCTTTTTTGCGAGCGCGTCGAGCGAGGTCAGCGTGTCCTTGTCGGCAGCGCGAACCAGCAGCGACTGGTCGGCATCGAAGTAGCCATCGGTGAACAGGGCGTTCGCCTTGCGCTCTTCGGTGATCGTCATCGCCGAGGCGACCATGTCGCAGGTGCCGGCCTTCGGTGCGAGCCAGATGCCGTCGAAGGGCTGGACGGTGACCGCGAGTTCGAGGTTGCCGATGCCGGCGCCGATCTCACGCACGACGTCCATGTCGAAACCGGTCCATTCCTTGGTGGTCTCGTCCTGGAATTCGAACGGCGGGTAGGGCGCGTCGGTGCAGACCGTCAACTTGCCGTCGGCGATGAGACCGAGGCTCGCCACATCGACGGTGGCCGCCTCGTCGCCGGCGGCAGCGGTGGTGTCGCCCGTCGCCGTGGTGTCGGCGGTGGCGGTGGTGTCGGCGGTCGCCGTGGTATCGGCGGTGCTCGATGAATCGTCGTCTCCGCACGCCGCAAGGATGAGACCAAGCGCGACGACGGGGACTGCAATGCGCGAAAGTCGACGCATGTGTGCTCCTTTGTATGGGTGGTTAATGGGCTTGACGCTAGCCGAGAGCCGAAACGGCCGAGGAGGTACGGTGAGGTCGTGCCTGCAGGGGACGGTTGGGAGCAACTCAGGAGAGGAATCAACCTGCCCCTCGCGGCCGACCTCGAAGCGCCCGAGCTTGTCGAAGTCGACCTGCCCGTCCCGCGTCCCGCGCCAGTCGTCGATCTGCAGGCCGCCGTCGAGCGTGCAGTTACGGCGCGTTTTGCCGACGCGGGAATTGCGGGACTCTCGGTTGCGGTCGGCGCCGGGAGTCGCGGTCTCACCGGTCGGGTCGAGACCCTGCGGGGTGCGGTGCGTGGTCTGCGCTCTCTTGGTGCGCAACCGTTCGTCGTTCCCGCGATGGGAAGTCACGCCGGTGGCACGGCCGCCGGACAGCGTGACCTGTTGGCAACGCTCGGCGTCGACGAGTCGTCGATCGACTGCGAAATCCGTGCATCGATGCGAACGGTCGAAGTCGCGCGGGGTGTCGATGGAACACGGATCTTTCTCGACGAACATGCCGCGTCCGCCGACCGAATTTTTCCGGTGAACCGGGTCAAACCGCACACGTGTTTCAAGGGCGTCATCGAGAGTGGCCTGACGAAGATGGCGGTCGTCGGTTTCGGAAAGCAACCCGGTGCCGCACAAATTCACTCGTGCGGGCCGGCCCGCATGGGAGAGAGGTTGCTCGCAGGAATCGATGCGCTTCGCTCGACGGGGCGTTTGCTCGGCGGTGTCGCGACCGTCGAATCGTGTGCGGGCGACGTCGTTCGCGTCGCTGCACTCGATGCCGACGAGATCGGTGGCGACGCCGAGCGAGAACTCACCGATTTCGCTCGCGAGTTGATTCCACGCCTGCCGTTCCGCGACATCGATGTCCTCGTGATCGAACGGGGTGGCAAGGACATCAGCGGAACGATGATCGACCCGAACGTGACGGGCAGATTCTGGGTGCACGGTCTGGCCGATTTCGATTCGCAGCCCGCGACCATCGTGCTGCTGGGCATCACCGAGGCGTCGGGCGGAAACGTGCTGGGTATCGGCCTGGCCGACTTCATTCCCGCATCGGTGGCGAACGGTATCGATTGGGAAAAGACCTATCTCAACTGTTTCACCGCGGGCCCTTCGGGTGTGCGTCGCTCGCGCATGCCGATGGTGCTGACCGACGCCGATCAGTGCATCAAGGCGGCAATGACAATGTGCGGTCGTGCTCCCGACGAACCGATCCGCATGGTGCGGATTCGCTCGACACTGCACCTCGAGCGGGCGTGGGTCAGCGCTGACGTTCTCGCGCGTCCGCTCGGCGGCTGACGTTCGGCATCTCGAGTTCGTACATCGGAATGTTGCTGTCGCGAGACAGCCACAGCCCGCCGCCCACCTGGCGGAACCAGCGGTCAAGCTCGCGCCGGTACCAGGCACCGGTTCGCCTGTGTACGCCCATGTCGGTGGTCGTCGGGTCGACGACGTCGGTGAAATCCGACTTCGTCGGGATCTCGAGGTAGAGAAAGTGGGCGGTTCCCGCCGCGAGGTTCGCGATCGCAGACTTCACCGCCACGTCGTCGAGATACTGCAGGACGCTGTGGCATATGACGAGGTCGAACCGCCGGGGCGGTGTCCATGTGGCGATGTCGGCGCGGCGGTGTCCGTACGTCCGACACGCGTAGTCGCTGACGTCGGTCGACAGCACCTTCGTGCGCGGATGATTCGACCTGTACCAGTCGCGCCAGTATCCGGGTCCTGCTCCGATGTCGAGGACGGACCGCACGTCGAGGCCCCACCACGCGAGGAGTGAATGCACCGCGGTTGCAAGTTTGCCGATCTGATCCGCGGTGTGCACCGAGCCACGCCCGTAGAAACGTTCGTAGTAACCGGAATCGAATTCGTGGCGTGTCACGGCCCGAGTGTGGCAGACGTAGTGTGGCCCCGTGCGATACGGAGCCGTCTTTCCCACCGTCGAGATCGGAAAGGATCCGGGTGCGATACGCGCGTGGACACAGGCCGTCGTCGACATGGGGTTCGAACGCATCGTTGCGTACGACCACGTCCTTGGTGCGGTACACGCCGATCGTGAGCCGAAGTTGTGGGGGCCGTACACCGAACACGACGAGTTCCACGAGCCGATCGTGCTCTTCAGCTATCTCGCCGCCCTGACGACGGACATCGAATTGGTGACGGGAGTCGTGATTCTTCCGCAGCGACAGGCGGCCCTTCTCGCCAAGCAGGCGGCAGATCTCGACCTGTTGTGCGGAGGTCGTCTGGTGCTCGGCGTCGGTACGGGATGGAACTACGTCGAGTACGAGTCGCTGGGAATGGAGTACCGCAACCGTGCGCGGCGCATGGAGGAACAGGTCAGGGTGATGCGCGAACTGTGGACCAAGCCCGTCGTTGATTTCGACGGCCAATACCATCGCGTCCCGCGCGCGGGCATTGCGCCACTGCCTGCGCGCAGCATTCCCGTTTGGTTCGGTGGGTCCGCCGAACCCTCGGTGCGCCGCGCGGCACGCATGGGCGACGGGTACATCTTCGGCAACACCGGAACCAGAATCGACGCCGCGAACGCCATTCTGCGCGAGGAACTCGAGGCGAACGGACGAACCTGGGCCGATTTTCCGCGCGATGCCGTCGTTCACCTGCAGCGCGGCGAGGACGAACTCGCACCGGAGATTGCGTCGTGGAAGGCGTCGAATCCGCAGTGGATTTCGCTGTCGACGATGGCGAACAGGATGTTTCAGGGAATGACACCGATCAACGCGGTCGACGACCAGATCGCGATGCTCGAACGTGCGCTCGCGTTCGCGAAGGCCGCCTGAGACGCGTCAGACCGGTGCGTCGCAGGGCCGACGTGCAGCGGTCGGGGGCAGGCTGCGCCACATGTCGTCGAGTAGATCGTCGCGCACACCTCGGTGGGCAGGGTCATGCCACAGATTCACGTGTTGCAGTGGATCGCTGACAAGGTCGTACAACTCGCCGTCGGTTCCGTCGTGCAGCGTGCCCGGCAGTGTCGCGGTGCACACCCAGTGTCCGCGCGTGATCGTGCGCAACGAGACGATCTTGCCGAAGAGAACGCTGTCCCATTCGGTGAGCACGCGTTCGTGTCCCAACGTCTTTGCCTCGGCGTCGTCAAGGGGCAGGCGCGCGGCCTCGGTGTAATCGGGGCGGGGAAGACCAGCGATGTCGGCGAAGGTGGCCGCCAACGACACCAGGCCGACGGGCGTGTCGACCGTCGTCGGTGTCACCGCGCGCCGCGCCGGAGCCGGTCGCCAAATCAGGGGAAGGCGCATCAGCGAATCGACGTGATACGGGCCCTTGAACAGCAAACCGAAGTCGCCCTGGAATTCGCCGTGGTCGGTGGTGAACACGACGTCGACGTCGTCGTACCAGCCCTTGGCGCGCAGAAGCCCGATGATGCGCGCGATTCCTTCGTCGATCAACTCGTTCTCGATGTGGACCATCGCGTTGATCTCGCGCACCTGGTCGGCGGTCAACGTCGAGGGCACCCACTTGGCCGGTGCCTCGTAGTTCGACACGAAGGTCCCGTGGTACCACGCCAACCAGTGCGCGGGCTTCGTCGCGAGAATTCGTTCGCGTTCCACGGGGTCGTCGACCCAACCCGCCGGTAAGTCGAGGTCGCGCCAGTTGACGCGGTGCAGTTCCGACATGGGCGGGTCCCACGCGTGGTGCGGGTCGGGAAAACTGACCCAGCAAAACCAGTCGTCATCGTCGGAACACGTCGACAGCCACGACATCGCGCGTTCGGTCACCCAGTCGGTGTGGTACCACTCGCGGGGCATCGGATTGTGCTTGACCTGCGGTGCGCCCGTGTCACCGCCGCCCGCCTCGTTGACCTGCAACTGGTTGTTCAGGATCGGATACATCATGCCGATGGCTTCGGGGTGGTTCTCGCGCAGCCACTTTGCGTAGTGCAGTGGGCCGAGACCGTTGTGGGTGGAGAACTCCATGTGCTCGAACCCGCGGTGCGGCTCGCGCCTACCGTCGGGTGTCTCGCGGTAGATCGTCTCTTCGCCGAGGGTGGCGAGCGAGTTCTCGGTGAAGAGGGCGAACGGGTCGAGGAAGGGCTCGAAGTGCGCCTTGCCGATGAGCGACGTTCTGAAGCCCGCGCGCCACAGGTCGGTTGCGATGCTGGGTGCGTCGACCGGCAGGGCGACGCCGTTCATCCACACGCCGTGCGTCGCGACGTGCTGGCCGGTCAGCATGGTCGAACGCGACGGCATGCACACCACGTTCGAGGGAATCGCGCGCGAATAACGGATGCCCTCGGCGGCGATCGAGTCGATTGCCGGCGTGCGCGCGACGGTTCCGCCGTTGCAACCGAGCGCGTCGTATCGCTGCTGGTCGGTGGTGATGAAGAGAATGCGCCGCGCCACGGTGATCAGCCCTTTCCGAACTTCTTCTCGAGGTTGGCAAGGCCGGAACCGGCCGCGGCACCGATGGCAAGACCGAGAACCTCGGGCTCGATGTCCGTGCTGTAGATGACGATGCAACGATCAGGTGCCACGTCGATGACGTCGAACATGCCCAGGTGTTTGGTGATGAGCGGGTTGTTCACGATCGAGTACTGGAATCGGCGCAGATCATTGTCGACGAGGACGATCTCTTCTTCGAAGACGATCCCACTGGGCAAGGTCACCCACCGCTTGTTTCCTTCGACACGGGTCGCAGAAGTGGGAAACCACTCGTGCAGGGCCTCGGGTCGCCCGATGAACGCCCAGACGGCGTCGGCCGATGCGGCGAGCACCGCGTGGCGTCGCACCGATCCCATTACGCCAACCTAATTGACGGCCGGCAACGACCAATCGATCGGCCGTTGTCCGTGTGCGATGAGTGCGTCGTTCGTCCGCGAAAACGGCTTGCTTCCGAAGAAGCCGTTGTTCGCCGACAACGGTGACGGATGTGCCGATTCGACGATGGTGTGGCGGCCACCGCCCGATTCTTCGGCGATGAGTGTCTTCTTCTTGCGCGCGTGGGCTCCCCACAGGATGAAGACGACGTGGTCCGACTTGCGCGCGACGGCCGAGATGACCCGGTCGGTGAAGGTTTCCCAGCCCTTGCCCTGGTGTGACGCGGCGGCGTGGGCGCGAACCGTCAGGGTGGTGTTGAGCAACAGCACGCCCTGCGCGGCCCACGATTCGAGACATCCGTGTCCCGGCGGAACGATGCCGAGATCGCTGCGCAGCTCCTTGAAGATGTTCAGCAGGCTCGGCGGAATCGCGACGCCCGGGTTCACCGAGAAACACAAACCGTGCGCCTGGCCGGGGCCGTGGTACGGATCCTGACCGAGGACGACGACCCGCGTGTCGGTGAACGACGTTGCGTGGAACGCGTGGAACACCTGATCGTGCGGCGGGTAGACGACGGTCCGCGAGCGCTCGGTCGCGACGAACGTCTGCAGATCCTTCCAGTACGTTTCGCCGAATTCGGCCCTGAGTATCGGGTTCCAATCGGTCGGCACGGTGCTAGAAAATAGTTCCGCATGGACGTGATCGTTGCCATCGACATCGGAGGAACGAAGTTCGCCGCCGGTCTCGTCACCACCGACGGCCGCGTGATCGACCGCGTGCGCTGCAGGGTCGATGCGGCACGAGGTGAAGAACCGTTGTTCGCCGACCTGTGGGGGCTTGTGTCGGAACTTCTCGTTCGTGCGCGTGGGCAGCACGGCGCGGTGCCGATCGCCATCGGCATCGGAACGGCCGGTCCGATCGAGCCGAACGCGGAACTCGTCTCGCCGCTGAACATCGCGTGTTGGCGC
>CAYFNP010000019.1:0-13763 GCA_964344425.1 uncultured Bifidobacterium sp.
GTGGTTCCCCACAGAACGGCCTGTCCCGGCCCCTCATCGCGTCCGCGCTGTTCGATGTATCCACGACCCTGCAAGGTTCGCAACACCGCATCCGGGTCGACGCCACGGATTGCCGCAATCTGCAAACGCGAGATCGGCTGCTTGTACGCGATGATCGCGAGCGTCTCGAGCGCAGCGGCAGACAGCCGCGCGCGCTGGCCTTCGAGTACGAACCGCTCGACATAGGCGGAAACGGCGGGATGACTCTGGAACCTGTAGCCCCCCGCGACGCGAACCAACTGGAAACCGCGACCGAGTCCTTCGTATTCGTCTGCCAGACGCGCGACGGTCGACTCGACGGTTGCCACAGGCACCTCGAGCAGTTGTGCGATCAGTTCCGCGGGAACGGGCTCGACGGCAACCATCACGATGCCTTCAATTGCACGCGCGATCTCGTCGGCGTCAATCCCGTTGTCACTCATCGCGTGATCATCCCTCGTAGTCGTCGATCGCGAACGGAGCGGTACCCGCCATCACGTCGTCGCCGATCCAACGCACGCGAATGTCGCCGAACCGCTCGGCTTGTTCCAGGTCGACGAGGCCCTGTTTGTACATCTCGAGGAGGGCAAGGAAGCGCACCACAACTTCGAGACGCTCGGTCTGCGTTGAAGTGAGTTCTCGGAATGTCGTCGACCGGAGATTCGGAAGTGCATGCACCAACTCGGCCACGGCATCGGACACACTCGCCCGGATCGGGGCGACGTGGTACAGATCGATGCGCGGCTCGGGTCGCGGCGTGATCGCCCGAACCATCGCGGCGACCAATTTCTCCGGTGTCACACCCTCGAGCAGGTCGGGAAGCAATCCCGAATGACGTTCGTCGGGACCCGTCGTGCGCGGGAAGGACCGGTCGGCGAGGTCGGCAAGTTGCTGAAGGATGCGCGAGACGTCCTTGAAGGTCTTGCACTCGATGAGGCGGGCAAGGAGAAGGTCCCGCTCTTCCCACAGGGCCAGCTCCTCGTCGAGGTCGACGTCTTCGCGACCCGGCAACAGGCGCCGTGCCTTCAACTCGACAAGGGTCGATGCGATCAAAAGGAACTCGGTCGCAATATCAAGGTCGAGTTCCTGCATGCGCTCGATTTCGGCAAGGTACGCGTCGACGATGTGCGACAGGGAGACCTCGTGAATGTCGACCTGTTCTCGCAGGATCAGGTGCAAGAGAAGGTCGAACGGACCTTCGAACACCGGTGTGGAAACTGCGTAAGGCACCGAGAAAAACCTACTCGCTCGACCCCTACAGGGACGAGTACCATCCGCCCGTGGCCCGTGTACTTTCCTGTATCCAGCCAACCGGCGAGGTGCACCTCGGCAACTACCTCGGAGCCCTGCGCGAATGGGTCAACGGCCAGCACCGCAACGACGTCTTCCATGGAATCGTCGACCTTCACGCTCTCACCATCACCGAGACGCCCGGCGTGCTCGGCGCGAATTCACTCGAGCTCGGCGCCATGCTCTTCGCCGTCGGACTCGACCC
This sequence comes from uncultured Bifidobacterium sp., assembly GCA_964344425.1. Lineage (GTDB taxonomy): Bacteria > Actinomycetota > Acidimicrobiia > Acidimicrobiales > Ilumatobacteraceae > F1-20-MAGs119. The sequence goes on from CAYFNP010000019.1 coordinate 1,514, forward strand.
CGACGTTGCGACCATTTTCGTACAGAGCCACGTGGTCGAACATTCGGTGCTCGGCTGGATCATGGAGTGCACGGTTTCGTACGGCGAACTGTCCCGCATGACGCAATTCAAGGACAAGTCCGCAAAACGCGAGGCCGACTTCGTCTCGGCCGGACTCTTCACATACCCGGCCCTTCAGGCGGCCGACATCCTGCTCTACGACGCGCAAGAAGTACCGGTGGGTGCCGACCAGCACCAGCACATCGAAATCACGCGTGACATCGCCGTTCGCTTCAACCACCGCTTCGGCGACACCTTCGTCATTCCGAAGGCCGTCACGCCTGCCGAGGGTGCGCGCGTGATGGACCTGCAGGAGCCCTCGAACAAGATGTCCAAGTCGGCCGCCACCGACGCCGGATGCATCTTTCTTCTCGACGAACCCGCTGCGATCATGAAGAAGTTCAAGCGGGCCGTCACAGACTCCGACAACGAGGTGCGATACGACCGCGCCAACAAGCCGGGCGTATCGAACCTTCTCGACATCCTTTCCGCCGCCACGGGAACGAAGCCCGACGAACTGGCAGGCCGCTACTCCCAGTACGGACCGTTGAAGACCGACGCGGGCGAGGCCGTCGTCGAGATGATCAAACCGATTCAGGTCCGCTACTCCGAGTTGATGGCCGACCGCGGCGAGCTGCAGCGATTGCTGCGCAAGGGAGCCGACAAGGCCCGTGCGGTGGCCTCGAAGACGCTCGATCGCGCGCGCAACGCAATCGGATTCCTGCCGTACTGAGTTTCGCCCGCTACGCGTCGTCGGCGGCCCTCAACGCGCGAGCAGCGGGGTCATCGATGGTGCCCGACACCAGGGCGACGACCCGTTCGGCCGCTCCGATCGCGCGAAGCATTTCCGCCCCGACGCGTTCGTGGTCGCGGTACACCACCATCGCTCGTGTCAACGGAACGACGGTCGCGACAGACCTACCCAACCGTCCGAGCGAAGTCGCCGATTTGCCGACATCGTGCAACAGTGCGGCAGCATGCTCGTCGCGGGTTGATTGCGGTTTGGCCGCGATGAATCGTGTCGCCACCCCGACCGAATGGCGGCGGTCGTACGGGCTCATCTTCCGCCACAGATGCAGTTCGGTTTCGGCGAGCACCGCCGACGCGTACTCGTCGTCGGCAACCTGGGATGTCACGGGCACGCCCATCTCGATGAATCGCCGGATGAGGTGCGGGATCTTCCTCATTTACGGGCTCCCGACGCACGTCGCGCTCTGGGGTGAGCCTCGCCATACACGGCCCACAGTCTTTCTTGGGACACTCGCGTGTAGACCTGTGTGGTCGTGATCGATGCGTGGCCAAGCATCTCTTGCACCACGCGCAGGTCGGCTCCGTGGTCGAGTAGATGTGTGGCACAGGTGTGACGCAATGCGTGAGGAGACACTTCACGTTCGATCCCCGCGCGCAGCGCGGCATCGCGCACGACGTGAAACGCAACCTGTCGGCTGAGCCTCGTTCCCCTGCCACCCAGGAACACCGCAGTCGAATCGTCACGCCGTCGCCACCGCACCGGCTCCATCGCGGGCCGACCCCGACCCAGCCACTCTTCGAGCGCGCCGTGGGCGGCCGAACCGAACGGCACGACACGTTCCTTTGACCCTTTTCCGAACAGACGCACGAGCGACGATTCCATGTCGAGATCGGCGAGATTGAGACCGCACACTTCGGACACGCGTGCACCGGTTGCGTAGAGGAACTCGAGCAAAGCCCGGTCACGGACGTCTTTCGGATCGTTGCCGACCACCGAATCGATGAGGCTCGTCACCTCGTCCTCTGACAGCGGCTTCGGAATTCCCGCGGGCTTCGATACCCCCTCGGCCAAGCCGGCCGGGTCGTCGCGCCTGTGGCCTTCTTCGACCATGTAGCGGTGCAGTTGGCGGATCGACGAGAACTGCCGCGCGAGGCTCGACTTTGCCGCACCCTCGGCAAGGCGCGCCGCCACATACGCCTCGATGTCCCCCACCGTCGAAGTGTTCAGGTCGCGGCGACGAGCCGCGAGCCACCGTGCGTACTGAACGAGGTCGCGGCGGTACGCACCGATGGTGTTGGCGGCCCGACCGCGTTCGACAACCATCCAGTCGAGGAACTCCTCGACCACCGGGTCGAGATCATCGTCCGCGTCGTCGTCCATTCACAACAACTCTGCCACCCACTGGAGACCGATGATCGTCTTCGAATCGCTGATGTGGCCGCGTCGGCATTCCTCGAGCGCATCGGACAGCGAGAGTTGTCTGACCTCCATGTGGTCTTCTTCGGGACCGTGCCGCTCGACCGGCACGGCGCTCAAACCGCAGCACGCGAAGATCTCGACGGTCGAGTTGGTGATGCCGGGGGCCGAGGCCATCACCCCGAGGTACCGCCAGTGCTCGGCAGCGAGGCCCGCCTCTTCGGCGAGTTCGCGGCGTGCGGTCGTCTCGGCGGGCTCGTCGGCCACGTCGCGCATGCCGGCCGGGATTTCCCACATCACGTCGCCGAACGGCACCCGGTACTGACTCACCAAGGTGGTCGTCACATCGTTGGCCGACTTCCCCGCAAGGTCGTCGAACGAAGCCACGTCGAGCACCACCACCCCGACGGCTCCCGGTGAGTCGACGAAGGTCCGCACGAACCCCTCGCCGGACGGAGCCTCGACGTGCGCCTCGACTAGGCGCCACACGGCCCATTCGTGGAGCACACGACGGGCCCGGGTGCGAAACGCCCCCACGTTCGGGCCTAGTGCGCGTTCGTCGCCGACGCCTGGGCGTCGCGTCGCGTCAGCGCCGCGGCTACCAGACCGACGAACAAGGGATGCGCCCGGTCGGGTCGGCTCTTGAACTCCGGATGGGCCTGCGTTCCGACCCAGTACGGATGATCAACGGCCTCGATGAACTCGACAAGTCGACGATCGGGCGAAGTGCCGCTGCAGAGGAATCCGTTTTCCTCGAAGCGGGAACGGTACGACGAGTTGAACTCATAGCGATGCCGGTGTCGTTCGCTGACAACCGGTTCGCCGTACGCCGCTGCAACCTTCGAACCCGGAGTCAAGACCGCGTAGTACGCGCCGAGACGCATCGTGCCGCCCTTGTCGCTGACATCGCGCTGGTCGTGCATCAAGTCGATCACCGGATGAGGAGTCGACGGATCGAATTCCGTCGAGTTCGCTTTCGCGAGTCCGAGCACGTTGCGCGCGTATTCGATCGTCATCACCTGCATTCCGAGACACAGACCAAGACACGGCACGCCGTTGGTTCGCGCGAACTCCGCTGCGGCGATCTTGCCCTCGATGCCGCGGGGCCCGAAGCCGCCCGGAATCACGATGCCGTCGAGGCTCGACAGTCGACCCGAGGCGAGCAGACCCTCGACCTCTTCGGCCTGGATCCAGTCGAGTTCGATCCGCGCGCCGTGGTGGAACCCGGCATGCTTCAGGCTCTCGACGACGGACAGGTACGCATCCTGAAGATCGACGTACTTGCCGATCAGTCCGATGCGCACGGGCTTCGTCGAGTCCTCGACACGACGCACGAACTCCTGCCACGGTGACAGGTCGATCGTCGTGTCAAGCCTCAGGGTCTCGCAGACGACGGTGTCGAGACCTTCGTCGTGCATGATCAGCGGCAACTCGTAAATGTTCCGTGCGTCGGCCGCGTTGATGACGTTCGACTCGGGAACGTCGCACTGATTCGAAATCTTGCGCTTGAGACCCTGGCTGATCGGCTCTTCGCTGCGGGCAACGATCACATCGGGCTGGATACCCCGGCTGCGCAGCTCGGTGACGCTGTGCTGCGTCGGCTTGGTCTTCTGCTCGCCGCTCGGGCCGATGAACGGCACCAAGGTGACGTGGATGTAGCAGACGTTGTCGCGGCCGGCCTGGTTGCGGAACTGTCGAATTGCCTCGAGGAAAGGCAGAATTTCGATGTCTCCGACGGTTCCGCCGACCTCGGTGATCACGACATCGACGTCATCGGTCGACACGCGGTGGATACGACGCTTGATCTCGTCGGTGATGTGCGGAATGACCTGCACCGTCTTGCCCAGGTAGTCACCGCGTCGCTCGGCGGCGAGAACCGCCATGTAGATCGAACCCGTCGTGGCGTTCGACGCGCGGGTCAGGTTCTCGTCGATGAAGCGTTCGTAGTGGCCGAGGTCAAGGTCGGTCTCTCCACCGTCGTCGGTGACGAAAACTTCGCCGTGTTCGAAGGGGTTCATCGTGCCCGGGTCGACGTTGATGTACGGATCGAGCTTCTGCATCGTCACGCGCAGGCCGCGCATCTTCAACAGGCGACCGAGAGCCGAGGCCGTGAGACCCTTGCCGAGCGAACTCGCAACCCCACCGGTCACGAAAATGTGCTTCGGCATCGAAACCTCCCGTCTGCGTTCATGCAACTGCACGACGGGATATCAACATACCAGCAACGCGGGACGTGACGTGAATCCCTGCCGGTTCAGGCCGACAGCATTTCGCGCGCCGTGCGTTTCGCCGCCTCTTTTGCCTCGCCGCCCGACAACATGCGCGCGATTTCTTCGACCCGTTCGGCCTTGCCGAGGATCGTGGCCGTGACCCGCGTCTGGTTTCGGGACACCTCCTTGGTGATGCCCACCTGCACGTCGGCGCGCGCGGCAACCTGGGCGAGGTGGGTCACCACGAACACCTGATGACCCCGCGACACCTCGCGCAGAGCGTTGCCCACCGCGACCGCCGCGGTTCCTCCGATGCCCGCGTCGACCTCGTCGAACACCAGGGTTGGCGGCGCCTGTGTCAGCACCAAACGAAGCGCAAGCATGACGCGGGCCAGCTCACCTCCGGAGGCCACCTTGCTGAGCGGCGCGGGCGGTGAACCGGGATTGGCCGCGAGAAGAATGACGACTCCGTCACCCGCGGGGTCGCTCGCCGATTCGGGAACCTCGATCTTCACCCTCGCATTGCCCAACGCAAGGTCTCCCAGCCGTTCCTCGACGGCCTTGGCGAGCTTTGGGGCGTGCTTCTTGCGGGCGGTGGCCACCGTGCGCTGCGCCCCGAGCAGGTCTGCGCGCAGTGCCCCCCGACGGGCTTCCAGTTCCGCAATACGGCCCGATCGACCCTCGATGCCTGCCAGTCGCTCGCGCGCATCAGCTTCGAACGCGATGACATCGGCCAATGCCGGGCCGTACTTGCGACACAGCTCGCGCAAGAGCCGTCGCCGTTCGCCGATTTCGGCCAGTCTCCCCGGGTCCTCGTCAAGGCCGTCGAGGGCCGCCCTCATGTCGCGCCCCAGCTCGGCCGCCTCGGCCGCGAGCGCCTCGAGCCGGGAAACGAAAGCAGCACCCACCGCCCGTTGCCGCACCACCGCGAGCGCACGGCGCAACAGGTCGCCCGCTGCATCGTCGTCCTCGACCGCGGCGAGCGCCGAGGCGAGAGCCTCGCGACCCGCAACGACGTCGCCGAGCAGCTCTTCCTCGCGGCGCAGGACCTCGTCCTCGAGGGGATTGTCGAGACCGGCACCGGTGATCTCGTCGAGCTGGTAACGCAACAGGTCGGCCTCGCGATTGAGCGACTGTTCGTCGCCCCCGAGAGCCGCCAGCGCGGATTCACACTCGGCAAGCGCGGCCTTCGCAGCCGAGACGTGGCTCAGGTCGATGCGTCCGAATGTGTCGAGCGCGGCGCGCTGGGCCCGCTCGCCCAGCAGGCTTTGGTGCGCGTGCTGGCCGTGCAGGTCGACGAGCCGCGCCCCGAGTTCGGCGAGACCCGACACCGTCGCAAGATTTCCGTTCACGTACGCGCGCGACCGACCCTCGGCGGGAATCACCCGCGCGAGGATGACCTCTGCCTCGTCGTCGTTCTCGGCTTCGGGATCGATGAATCGACCCTCGACCCGCGCTTCGTCTGCCCCGTGACGCACCATGCCCGTCTCGCTGCGCCCGCCGACGAGCAGATTGATGGCCTCGATGATCATCGTTTTGCCTGCACCGGTCTCACCCGTGACCGCGGTGAAGCCCTGGCCGAATTGGATGTTGGCGGACTCGATCACGCCGAGATTGCGAATGTTCAGCTCGACGAGCACTAGTCGGACCCCAGGCCGAACTTGTCGCGAAGAATCTGCTGAAAACCCCTGCCACCGATCTGCACAAAGCGGGCAACCCGACCGTCGGCCGTGACATCGACCGTATCGCCCGGGGAAAGAGCGACGAACTGCAAACCATCGACCGCAAGGCTGACGTTGCGATGACCGGCAACCGTGATGCGGACCGACTGGGTGGGGTCCAGAACCAGCGCGCGGTCGAAGAGCATGTGCGGAGAGACCGGGGTGAGGATGAGCGCACGGTGCTTGGGTGACACGACCGGACCACGCGCCGACAGCGAATAGGCCGTCGAGCCGGTTGGCGTCGCGACGATGAAACCGTCGGCCGAGTACGTCGCAAAGTGCTCACCATCGATCGCCACCTCGAGGCGCACCGTGTGACCTGCTTCGACCTTTTCCACGACCATTTCGTTCAACCCGAGCAGGGTGTGCCGTTCGCCCGTCGTACCGGCAACCTCGACCCGCAGCAGCATTCGCTCGTCGACCGAGGCACCGGCGGGAAGCGTTCCGTCGCGCAGCGAGTCGAGCGCATCGACAACCTCGTCCGGCTCGATTGTGGTGAGGTACCCCAGGGTTCCGCAGTTCACTCCGAGCACCGGCACCGCGCGGCCGCCGATCAGTTGCACGGCCCGCAATACGGTGCCGTCACCGCCGAGTGACACAACGAGATCGGCCGATGCGAGGTCATCTTCGACGACCGTGATACGCCGCCCCTTCGCCCATGCCTTGACGGCCGACGCCGCGTCGATCGCATCCTGTCGTGACGGATTGACGACGAGTCCGACTGTGGTGATGGGGCCGGTCGAATTCACGTCCTTCATTGTGACCCACCCGTGTGAGCCCTGCCCCACACAAAGAATTCCCGGTTCCCTTCGGAGCCCGTGATCGGCGATTCACATACGCCCAAGACTTCGCAGCCCGCCCCCACCAGGGCCCCGCGGACGGCATCGACTGCACGCGACTGAACCCCCTCGTCGGTCACCACCCCACCGCGAGGCACCTCGCTGCGCGGTGCCTCGAACTGCGGCTTCACCAACACCACGAGGTCCGCCTCGCCCGCGGCGAGCGCGGCAAGGTGGGCGGCCAACCGGGCCGACGAGGTGAAGCTGAGGTCTGCGACGATCATTCCGGCACCCGTGCCGTAGCCCTCGAGCGCGCCAAGTCGCTCGGGTGTCACGTCGAGCACGTTGGTCGCCTCCCAACTGGTCACCCGTGGATCGGTCACGAGACGCTGGTGCAATTGCCCACGCCCGGTGTCGATGGCGACCACGTGCACTGCCCCACGCTGCAGCAAACAATCCGTGAACCCGCCCGTCGACGCCCCCGCATCGACGCACCGTCGACCGACAACGTTGATCCCGAACGTATTCAGCGCGCCGGCCAGTTTCGTTCCGCCCCTCGACACGTAGGTCGATGGTGCGGCAATGACGACGATGTCGTCGTCGGGTGCGACCAGCGATCCGGGATTCGTCACCACCGCACCGTTCACACGCACGCGGTTCGCACCCAGCAGTGCCGCGACTTCGTCGGCAACCGCAAAACCACGTCGCACGATCTCTTCGCCGAGCGCGCGCCGTCGAACCGTCACGATCCCAACAACCTGTCGGCGATTTCCGCGAAATTCGCACCCGTCATATCGAATCCGATTCCGTCAACCGGTCCGTCACACGGCGCCAGCACGCCCGACCACACCTGTGCGTAGGGCACGCCCAATGCGGCCGCGAACGCCCCATCAGTGCTCGGCCTGTCGCCGACCATCACCTCGGTCCTGCCGTCCACTCGCGGCACCAGACGCCGAGCAAGTTCCGCCATCGGCGCGAACGGCTTTCCCGCGATGGCCGGCTGACGACCACCCGCGTACGCGAACGCCGCCAGCATCGACCCTCCGCCGGGCCACGAACCCTCGGCGGTCGGATACGTGGCGTCATCGTTCGTTCCGACCAGTCGCGCACCGCGCAACATGCATTCGGTACCGATGCGCAACGTGTCGAAACCGAACGACCGGTGGAACGCGACCACGACAACGTCGACTTCCGGCGCCGAACCAACGCGGCTGTGGACGTCATCCTCGAGCACCTCGTGGACGTCGACGACGTCGACTCCGTGGTCACGCAACGCCTGCAGCACTCCGGGCCCGGCGCACACCAGTGCTCGTTCACCCGGCGAGACGAGCAGCGTCGAGGCCATCGCGCTGGTGATGACATCGCCACGCGCCGCGATACCGAAACCGGCGAGTTTCTCCTCTTGTTCTTCGGGGGTCGCCGAGCCGTTGTTCGTCACGAAGACGACCCGCCAACCGGCAGCCTGCAGGCGGGTCACCGCGTCGGCGGAACCTTCGATTGCACTGTGCGTACGCCAGATGACGCCGTCGAGATCGCTGAAAACGACACCGACCGGCCCCGAAGACCCCTGCGCAAGGTTTTTGCCCTTCCCTCGCGTATCTGCCACCCTGAGAGTGTGCCTCGTTTCGATCCCTTTGCCGCGCTTCGATACCGCGACGCCGACACCAACCTGCTCGCGTTGTCGGCCCCGCCATACGACGTGTTGTCCGCCGACGACCGCGCCCACTACGCCGCACGTCATCAGCGCAACATCGTCCACATTGATTGTCCGCTGGAATCCGACGGCCCGGGGCGTTACGACAGGGCCGCGACCGACCTCGCAACGTGGCGCAACGAGGGAACCCTCACGATCGACCCGACGCCCAGCTTCACCCTGTACCGGATGCGCTTCGTCGACGATGCAGGACGCCAACGCAGCACCGTCGGCGTCCTTGGCGCCCTCGAAGTCGTCGACCAAGGCGCTGGCGGAGTGCTGCCCCACGAACAGACCACACCCAAGGCCAAGACCGACCGACTCGACCTCACTCGGTCGACATCGACCAACCTCTCACCCGTCTGGGGGCTCTCACTGACGTCGGGCCTGTCGGCGCTCCTCGCCGATCCCGGCACGCCGATGGGATCATTCGTCGACGAACAGGGCGTCGAACACATCGTCGAACGCGTCGCCGAGCCCGAACGCGTGAAGGCAATCGCGGCAGCCGTCGGATCGAACCCTGTGGTCATCGCCGATGGTCACCACCGCTATGCAATCTCGCGCACGTATCGCGACGAAATGCGCGCGGCGGGCTCTCCCCTCGCCGATGCCGCAGGGACGACCCTGACCTACGTCGCCGAGCTGGTTGCAGAGCAACTCAGCATCGCCGCGATCCACCGACTCGTCACGAAGAAGACCGCCGACGAAATGGCCGCAATCCTGTCCAGCTGTTACGACCCGGCGGGCGAGGTCACCGTCGATGCAACGGTTCTCTCTCGCATGGACAACGACGGCTGCATCTGTCTCGTACGACCCGACGGCACCGGCGTGTTGTACCGCGAACGGCCTGCCGACGTTGCCGCAACGCGCGCGCTCGACTCGGCGCGACTTGAATTGGCAATCACTCGCGGCGGATCAAGCCTCGACGATGCGGGCATCGCCTACCAGCACGGAGTCAGCGAAGTCCTCCACGCACTGTCGTCGGGCCAAGCCAAGTCGGCCGTTCTCATCAGACCCGTCTCGTTGGCGGAGATCCGCCGCACCGCAGACGAAGGACTGTTGATGCCACCGAAGTCGACGTTCTTCACACCGAAACTTCGCACGGGCCTTGTGATGCGGCCGCTCGCCGGCTGAACCGGCTCAGGTGATCGAAGCGCGGTAGATGCCCTCGATGGTGTCGTCGAGCATCTTGTTGAAGTCGGCCTCGGACTGCTTCGCCGACAAACCCTCGGTGAGAGCACGCGAGAAACTGGCGATCACGCCGTTGTTGCGCGACAGCTTGGCATTCGAGTCATCGCGCGAATAGCCGCCCGACAGTGCCACGACACGCACGACACGCGGGTGCTTGACGAGGTCGGCATAGAAGTTGTCGACCTCGGGAAGCGTCAGTTTCAACATCACGTTCTGGTCGGCCGACAGCGCGTTGAGCTCGGCGAGAATCTCGGCCTTCAGGATCTCTTCGGCCTGGCGCTTGGTCGTGCTGTTGATGTCGACCTCGGGTTCGATGATCGGCACCAGACCGGCCCGCAGGATCTGTCGCCCGACCTCGAACTGCTGGGCGACGACCGCCTTGATGCCCTTTGCATTGGCCTCTTTGATGACCGAGCGCATCTTGGTTCCGAAGATTCCCTTGGCGACGCCGCGCGCCAAAAGAGCGTCGAGGTCGGGCATTGGCTTCATCACCTGGACGCCGTCGGCGTCGTCGGCCAATCCCTTGTCGACCTTGAGGAACGGGATGACCTGTTTCTTGGTCCACAGGAACTCGGCAGCACCAATGCCGTCGATATCGCGGTCCATCGTGCCCTCGAAAAGGATGGCACCGAGCACGCGCCGGCCGTCGAAGGCCGGGCTCTTGATCATGCGGGTACGCATGGCGTGGATCAGGTCGAACATCTGCGCGTCACCCGAGTACTCGGACTCCTCGATGCCATAGAGACGAAGGGCCTTCGGGGTGCTGCCACCGCTTTGGTCGAGGGCGGCAATGAAACCCTTGCCGTCGCGCATCCGGGTGAGTTGTTCCTGATTCATGGCAAAAACCTTAGCCACGCGACCGGAAGGGACCCCAACCCCACCGCTAGGACAAAGCCACTTCGGCGACACCATCGAGGGCCCGTTCGATTGCCTTGCGTGCTGCGACCTTGCGTCGTGTCGCGACGACGGTGTCGGCCAGGACTTCCGTACGGCTCTGCACCGAACCGCCGGCTTGGAAGAATCGACGCCGCACGCGACCGACGACAACAACGTCATCGCCCTCGCTGACGAGGGCCTTGACCGTGGTGACCCAGTTGATCGGAACCGTCAGGCGCCCCTCGTCGTCTTCCGTCACGACGTCGAACGCCGAAGCGAATTCACCCGACCCGAGCCGACGCTCGTTCGGCCGACCTAGCACGCGACCTCTGATGATGGCAACGTTCATCTTCAACCTCCCGGAGACATGCCACAGCGATTGCCATGACGCTGATTGTGGGTGGGTCGCTGACGACCGATTCGGGGCCAAGTGATGAGGCCCGACGAAATCAAACTACGAGAAGGGTGTGCGTCAGCGCGGCTTGCCGATTTGCGCCAACCGCTCTTCGACGTCCGCGAACGCGGGGTCGCATTTCGCGATGCGATCGAACAGGCGTCGCGCGTCGACCACGTTTCCCGCCCTGTCGTTCAGATCGGCCGCCACGTACCACTGCTTCAGGTGATAGGGCTGAATCCGCTTGGGAACCGACAGCGACTGCTGGAACATCGCCAGCGCATCGGCCAACTTTCCTTGATCGGCCAAGGCACCCGCCGCAACGATGCGCCCCTCGGCAAGCACCTCCGGATGCGGCGACAAGTCCTTCAACTCGCGCCACAGGTCGGCGACCTTTGCCCACCGGCGCACCGCTCGATACGCATCGGCCAACACCGGCAGTACGGCCGTTCGCGACGGGTCGAGTACGCGCGTTGCCTCGAGTTCGTTGATGACAATGCGCCACTTTCCCTGCTGATACGCCGACAGGCCTGCAAGCTCGTGCACCAACGCCATACTCGGCAACTGGCGACTCAACGCAGCCAACAGACGCGATGCCTCGACGAATCGTTGGCGTTCAAACGCATCGATCGCCTTCTGCAAGCGCTCGGAGGCCGACTTTGACTGACGGGCACCGACTCCGCGTTCGACCTCGCGGGAGACAGTGCCCGGAAGCGGACGATCCGCGCGCGGAATTCCCGCGACCCGATTCACGTCACCACCGTCATCACCTGCACGGCGCACGGCCCGACGTGCGGTGCCACGAACAGCACCCTCGTCAACCCACTCGACTCGCTCACGCTTCGGCGGCGTCGTCGGTTCACCGTGACCCGACGTACGTCGACCACCGGTGCGCGCACGCACTTCGCGCGCCTTCTTCTCTGCGGCCGTCATCGGACGTTCCGCGCGAACCTCCGTTACGTCGCGATCATCACGCCGCCCGCGCCTCGGGCCGTCTCCGTAACTCGTGAAACTCTTGCGCGGACCACGCGCCGGACGATCACCAGAATCCCGACGCGGCGGCCTGTCACCGTACTCCTTGCGCGGACCACGCGGCGGACGATCGCCGTACTCCTTGCGCGGACCACGCGGACCACGTTCACCCTCACCACGCGGACCACGCGGCGGACGATCGCCGTAC
>CAYFNP010000020.1:0-8786 GCA_964344425.1 uncultured Bifidobacterium sp.
ACCGGTCAGCCGATGGGCGGCGGTCGAACGGTGACCTACAAGGGTACGGCCCGTGTTCTCGACGATCGTGCGACGAAAGATTGGTTCTACCAGGCCCTGGCAGAGCGTCTCTATGCCGGTAACGCGGCTCGTGTTGCCGAATTCGCGAAGATGCTCGACTCTCCCGATCGCATCATCATCGAGGTCACGCCGGGACTCAGAGTCGGTTACGACGGCGCGAAGATGGCTGCGGCCACGACGCGGTCGCGCGAAGCCGGTGTCCTGAAGAACCTCTGAAATTCAGGACGACGACCTCAAGACAAACCGAGCGCCTTCATCGCGGTTTCACGCGAGATCTTGTAGTCAGCCTTGCCGCTCGGACTGCGGTACACGGCGTCGACAAAGACGACGTGCTTCGGGCATTTGTACGCCGCGAGGTGTTTTCGCATCTCCGTGACCAATTCCTCGCTAGCGAGCTTCGCCCCCGTCTGGAGTGACACGACCGCCGTGACTGCGTTACCGAAGCGATCGTCGGGTACACCAACAACCGTGCAGTCGGCCACACCGGGCACCGCACGGGCCACGACTTCCACCTCTTCCGGGTACACCTTCTCGCCTCCGGTGTTGATGCAGACCGAGCCGCGACCGAGGAGATGCATCGTCCCGTCGGCGTCGATCAGGGCATAGTCGCCCGGCACCGTGTAGCGCACACCATCGACGGTTCGGAAAGTCGCGGCCGTCTTTTCGGGGTCGCCGTGATAACCCTGCGGAATCGGACCCGATGCGCCGAGAACACCCACGCGTCCGCTGCCTCGCGGAATGATCTCCCAGGTTTGGTCGTCGAACGTGACGACATTCGGGGGCGCAATGAAGACCGCCGTGTCGAGCGGATCCTTGTCGGGGGTCGTGCGATCGATCCCGAACGGGCCGCCCTCGCTTGCGCCGAGCATGTCGATGATCGTCACGTTCGGCATGAATCGTCGCAGACCCAACTTCTGGTCACCCGAGAGAGTCGCACCCGATGACGTGACCAGTCCGACGCTGGACAGGTCGGGGAGTGGCTTGCCTTCCGTTGCGAGTCCCTCGAGATAGCGGTTGATCGGCTTGGCGAACGCGTCACCGACAAGTGAGACCTGGTTCGCACGGTACTTCTCTGCAAGCGTCACAAGTTCGGCAGGATCGAATTTGCGTGACTTCAAGAGAAGCACTTTTCCGCCCAACACGAAACTCGACATCGCCAGGAACAAGGCGACGCCGTGCATCAGCGGCGGCGCACAGAGATTCGTCGGACTCTTTCCCGACTCGCTGAGCTGTTTGGCAATCGCGCCGACCTCTTCCTTCGTCTTCGGAAGGTCGAGTCCGAATGCGAGATAGCCCGACGATGCAAGGGCACCGAACAGATCCACGTGACGCCACATGACACCCTTGGGCATACCCGTCGTGCCGCCGGTGTAGAGGAAAAGCACGTCCTCGCCCGACCGTTCGATTCGCTCGGCCTTGGGGGCTGAATTCAGAGCGGCCTCGTAGTCGAGGTGATCGTCGGGCAGCGTGAAGCCGGCTCCGACGTCGTCGACGCAAATCAGTGCCCGAAGCGTCGGAACGAGCGCCTTCAATCCATCAACTCGGTCTGCCAGCGACGCGTGGTACACCAGGACTTCGGATCCCGAGTTGTTGAGGATGTACGCCACCTCGTCGCGGAGGTACCGGTAGTTGACGTTGACCGGCGTGGCGCGGAGCTTGAAGAGCGCATAGGCGCTTTCCAGGTATGCGGCGTCGTTGTAAAGGAGTTGAGCAACTCGCGAACCCCGGCCAACACCGAGATTTCCCAGGACCGAGGCCATCCGGGAAGCGCGATCGTCGAGTGCGCTCCAGCGAATCTCCTGATCGCCCAGGACGACCGCGATGTTGTCGGGTTGGGCATCGGCCAACGCCTCCCACAGCGTGGCCCAACTTTCCGAGATGTACGACGGCGCATTCATGCTGATCCTCCGATGGCAACCGCGGCGAGTGTAGAGCGACCGCGGGTGCGCCTCGCGACCGTGCATCGGCCAACGGCGTAGTCTCCCGTTCCATGACTACTTCGTCGGTCGCGGGGGCCCCGGATCCCGATCTTCTCAAGCTCTATTCATTCAACCTGTTCTCACAACTGTCCGGAGCAGTCACGGCCGGCATGGTTCATCTGGGGGACAAACTCGGTCTGTATCGGGCGATGTCCGAGGTTGAGGCGCCGTTGACGTCACGGCAACTCGCGGAGCGTTGCGGTTTGCACGAACGCTGGGTGCGCGAATGGGCGAGCAACCAAGTTGCTGCACGTCTTGTCGCAGCCGACCACTCGAATCCGCAGTCACCGACCTTCTCGTTGTCACCCGAAGCTCGCGCGGTACTCGCCGACGATTCCCACCCAGCGTTCGGTATGGGCATGTTCCATCGGTTGCCCGCCACGATGGCACGACTCGGCGAATTACCGCATTGCTTTGAGTCGGGAATCGGCTTCGACTACGACGCCCACGGACACGAGGGGGCGGTCGGCATCGAAAGGTCGTTCGAGCCGTGGAGCAACGCGAATCTCGTGCCCGTGGTGGTTCCGGCTCTCGAGGGAATCGCCGACCGACTGAGGCAAGGCGCAATGGTTGCCGACATCGGATGCGGAGCCGGTTCGGCCGTCTGCACGCTTGGCGCAGCTTTTCCCGCAAGTCGCTTCGTGGGGTACGACATCAGTCGACATGCCCTCGACATCGCACGCGAGAAAGCCGAGTCAAGAGGACTGGGGAACGTTCGCTTCGTCGACCCGCGCGATGAGGCGATACCTGCCACTCCCACGTACGACCTGGTGACCACCTTCGACTGTCTGCACGACATGACGCAGCCGGCCCGAATGGTGTCGACCATCAAGTCGTCCCTGAAAGACGACGGCACCTGGTTGCTCGTCGACATCAAAGCCCTCGACACGATCGAAGAGAACGTTTCAAAGAATCCGATGGCCGCATTGATGTACGGCATCAGTGTTCTCTCCTGCATGGCGTCAGCGCTCTCGGAAGCTGACGGAGAAGGGCTCGGAACGCTCGGTCTGTCCGCGAACCGTGCCGAGTCCTATGCGCGTGGCGTGGGCTTCACTCGATTCCGACAACTCGATATCCCGCACTCGGTGAACGCTTTCTACGAGATCCGCCCGTAGGCATCACACCAACGGGCATCACACCAAGGCGTCTGGCGTTACTTCTTGCAGGCGTCGATTGCCTTCACGATCGGATACGGATTCACGGCCGAACCTCCGAGCGGATGGACTTCGAAGTGCAGGTGCGGTGTCGATGCGCCGGTCGAGCCAACCGTACCGAGCACCTGACCCGCGGTGACCTTGGTGCCGACCGTCAGTCCTGCTGCGAACGTGTCGAGGTGGGCGTAGAAGAAGTACGTGCCGTCCGCCATCGTGAGGCGAAAGGCGTTGCCGGACAACTTCGCGGTGTCGACGGTGTAGATCTTCGTGATCGTGCCGTCGGCTACCGCGAGGATTTCCTGACCGCGATTGGCGATGATGTCGACACCCTCGTGTTTGCGCGTCTCGCCGCGGGCTTCCTGCCATGTGTCGACGAAGTAGCAGGCAGGGCGAACGGGGAAGACGTTGATCGTCACGGCCTGGACAGGGCGCGGAAGGAGACCGAGTTCAATTGCCGTCGCCTCGTCAAGGACACCGGTGGCGGGCAGGGCACGCGCGGTCTGCAGTTTCGCGATGGCGGTTTTCGTTGCTTGTCCGAACACTCCGTCAGCTCCGCCGAAGACCTGGATGCCGAGGGCAACGAGTGCGTTCTGAACGGCCGTCACGGCGTCGCCCTTGGCGCCGAGAACCGGCAGCATTGCCGAAGACCATGTGATGGGGGTCGCAACCGGTGCGGGTGCGACCGTCGTCGCAGGCGCAACGGTCGTGGTCGGGGCGGGAGCGACGGTCGTGGTTGGCGCCGGTGTGGTCGTCGTCGGAGCGGGAACGGTCGTCGACGTCGCTGCTGCCGCCTGAATGGGAAGGAGACTCAGTAGACGGGCAGTCTTGCGATCCAAGACTCCGGTTGCGCGGTAGCCGACAACCGTCTGGAAATTGCGCAGGGTTGCCCGGGTGCGGGGGCTGAATACGCCATCGGCACCGCCGACCAGTGTGAAGCCCTTGGCGATCAAAGCCTGTTGCAGGGCCACGACACTCGGACCGGACTCTCCGAAGCGGGGAAGGCCGGCAGGCGCCGAGACCTGCTGTGAAGCTGCCGAGACGGGCGTCGCGCTGGCAGCCGAGGTGCCGAAGGCGACGGAGAGGAGGGTTGCTACGAGGCCGGCGAAGGCAGTGACTGCGATGCGGGCGGTGCGGCGGGATGTCTTGGCTTCCATCGGGGGGCTCCTTGCGTTGTTCGCAAGGGGCATCGGCCCGAGGACCTAGGAACTTGAGAGAATTCTCACGAAGAGTTTGCAACTGACCACTCAACGTGGTCAGATGAGACCCGAAAACACCATTAGTGGCCATTCGGCTCGGGTTTGGGGCGCAAATGAACGCCCCGATTGATGGGGCTAGTTGCGAATTTCGCTACGAGCGAGGGTGCGGACTGTCTCGAGGAGACCGTCCCTGGTGAGGACCCCGTCATGTGCGGCGAACTGCACGGCGAGACCGTCAATGAGGCCGATCAGGCGTGTGGCCGAGGTTCGAGGGTCCGAACAGGCGAACTGACCGCATTCGTTTCCACGCCGCAGGATGTCCTCGACGATGGCGACGTTTCGTGCGTCGAGTTCTTGGCTGATGCGACGCATCAGGGGGTTGCGGAGTGCTTCGCCCCACGCATCGATCCACAGCATCCATTCCAGGTCGTCGCTGCCCTCGGGGACAAAATCTTCGATTGCGCGATCCAACTGCTCCCGGGGTGTCGGCGCTTCGGCAACGTACTCCTCGAACTCTTGCAGGGCGGTCCGCGCGTACATGGCGAATGCTTCGGCGAGAAGCGCTTCTTTTGATTCGAAGTGGTAGTGGATAAGACTCGTCGAAACGTTGAGACGTTGGGCCACGTCGGCGACGCGTGTGCCCGCGAATCCTCGCTCGATCACCACACGACAGGTGGTCTCGAGAATCTCCGTCCGCCGCTCCTCGACGGTTTGTCGCCTCACGAGGCAGAACATAGCCTCGGCTGGGTAGCCCCGATGCCCGAAGGAGACCGAACGTGGCACTGACACTCGACGACGTCCGCACTGATTCGAAGCGCTACGGCCCGATCGCCCACATCGCGACCGTGTCGGCATCGGGAACCCCCTACACGTCACCCGTCGCCGTCGCGTGGAACGGCGACGAGATTCTCACCTTCGTGCTGAGTACAGAGGCAAAGGTGAAGAACCTGCGATCGAATCCGAAGGTGAGCGTGCACTTTGCGGTCGGAGACTCGACCGACTGGGACAGCTGCGTCGTGTGGGGTAGCGGATTCATCATCGACGACACACCGGGCCGCGAGGCCCTGTGGGACAAGATGGGGTACCCGCTCGAACGGTTCGAGCCGGGCGGGCCCCAAGCCGATACGCACGTGTTCATTCGTGTCGTTCCGACACGTGCCGTGATTCTCCGGAACTACGGCCTGAAGGGCAGGGACGCGTGGCGGGCTTCGACGACGTGACGCCACGCAAGCGTCTGTCCGTTGGCGCATATCGGCGCATCACCTTCGTGGCATTGGTTGCACTCTTCGCGATCGTGGTCACGGGCTCTTTGGTGCGCCTCACGGGCTCGGGGCTCGGATGTGCCGATTGGCCGCGGTGTTCGAAAGAGCGCTTCATCGACGTCTCCACCGGTCACGGTGCCATCGAGCAGATCAATCGTCTGTTCACCGGAATCGTGGCTGCGAGCGTCGTACTTGCCGTCTTGGCGAGCCTGCGTCTGGAAATACGGCGACCGATCCTCACCAAGTTGTCATTGGGCCTGGTGGCCGGAGTGATTGCACAGGTCGTCATTGGTGGGATCGTGGTGCTGACCGGTCTCAACCCTTGGGCGAACATGGCCCACTTCCTCGTGTCGATGATTCTGCTGGCCAACGCTCTTGTCCTGCATCGATTGACGGGAACTCTTCCGGGCAGCTCTGAACCCGTGCGATCGGGTCGGTGGCCGCTCGAATACATCGCCGGCGCGTTCGGGCTTGGGGCGGTGATCACGGGGACCGTGGTGACCGCCAGTGGCCCCCATGCGGGAGACGAGAATGCCGTGCGATTCGGTTTCGCGATCCACAACGTCGCACGCGTGCACAGTGTGACCGTGCTGGCGACCTTGGCAATCGTTGGACTTCTTCTGTGGCGCTCGAAGGGAGGCTCGGCGCCCTTCGAACACGCCGTTGCGCGTCTGTTCGGGCTGGGACTGCTCCAGGCGCTCGTCGGCTACGTGCAGTACCTCGCGGACATCCCCGCGTTGCTCGTCGCAGTGCACATCGCGCTCGCGGGACTGGTTTGGTTGAGCCTCGTCGATGTGATCATTCTGTCGCTGGCCGGTCGAAGCGTCAGTTCCCGCCGAGTCGCGCAATCGTCGAGTGGAAGTCCGCAACCGTCGACGAGATGATTTCTGCGACGGGTCGGATCGAGTCGATGCGACCCGCAACCTGCCCGGTCAGTGCAATCGAGGCTTCCATGTCGCCGCCGAAGTAGAGATCCTGTGAGCGGGCGAATTGGTCCATGCCAACATGATCGGCGCGCTCGAGTTCGGTCGTACGTTCGGTGCGAAGAGCGCGCAGCGCGGGTCGGGAGAAACGATTCAGGAAGACCGTGTCCGTCTCCTTGGCGCCGACGATGGCCCGCTTCCAGTTGTCGTGCACGGGGGATTCGAGCGCGGACACCATTCGTGTGCCCATCTGTACACCCTCAGCGCCGAGCGCAAAGGCGGCCGCCATGCTGGCGCCGTCGGTGATGCCGCCGGCGGCGATGATGGGAACGTCGACGTGTTCGGCAACGAGCGGTACAAGAACCATCGTTGACACGTCCCGGGGATTCTTGAACCCTCCGCCCTCACCGCCTTCCACGACAAGACCGTCGACACCGGCTTCGACCGCCTTCAACGCTGCGGAGAGCGTCGGCACCACGTGGAACACCGTCAAACCGGCCGACTTCAATCTTTGGGTGTATTTCGTTGGATCACCGGCAGACGTGGTGACGAAGCGGACCCCCTGTTCGACCACGAAGTCGGCGATGCTCTCGTCACGTACGAACAACTGTGCGATGTTCACACCGAACGGCTTGTCCGTCAGGGTTCGCATCGTGCGAATCTCCTGCTTGATCGCATCGAGATCGCCCGAGGACGTCTCGATGATTCCCAGCGCGCCCGTGTTCGAGACGGCCGATGCAAGTTGCGACCTGGCGATCCAGCCCATTGGCGCCTGAACGATGGGGTAGTCGATTCCCAACATCTGGCTCACGCGTGTCTTGATCGGTTGCTGGCTCATTTCATTCACTCCTTGCTGCGACAGTCCGCCGTCCGTTGGCCGTGATGCGGGACATATCGTCGCACATCACGGGTGCGACCCTGGCCCTTCCGCGGACTAGTTTTGCCCCATGTCAACAAGTTCCGATTCAAAGGACGAAGTCCTCTACGAAGTCGACGGCCACGTCGCCACGATCACGCTCAATGCTCCGGAGAGGCTGAACACAATCTCGGGGCGCATGCTCGACGAACTGTCCGCTCGGCTACTCGACGCCGACCGCGATGCACAGGTTCGTTGCATCGTGTTGACCGGAGCTGGCCGCGCGTTCTGCGCGGGACTCGACCTTGCCGCACAGATGGCGGGTCCGAAGGACTCTCTCGGAAACATGGGAAACATCGGCGGGTCTACCGGCGAGTTCGACATCCGAAACGCGCCGCCGGTGGTTCTGCACAACATCGACACTCCTGTCATCTGCGCCCTGAACGGTGGCGCCGCGGGTTACGGCCTCGATCTCGCGTTCGGTTGCGACATTCGGCTTGCCGCCGAGACGGCAAAACTGAACCCCGGATTCGCGAAGCGCGGAATCCTGCCGGAAAGCGGCGGTACATGGCTGTTGCCGCGCATCGTCGGTTATGCGAAAGCCGCCGAGATTTCGTTCACGGGGCGCACGCTCACCGCGGCCGAGGCGCTCGAGCTGGGTCTCGTGAATCATGTGCATCCGGTCGATGTACTTGCGAAAGAAGCGCGTCTTCTTGCGGACGCAATCGCGGAGAATGCCCCATTGGCAGTTCGTGCCATCAAGCGAATGATGCGCGCGGCTGAAACCGAGACCTTCGAGCAGAACATTCATCACGTTTTCCTGCAGTTGCTGCCTCTCTTCCGTACGAAGGACTTCCAAGAGGGAGTAGCCGCATTCATGGAGAAGCGAACACCCGACTTCAACGGTCGTTGAGCCTCCGAGACGAGGCCGTCCGATCAGGACCCTGTGATGAACGTTGAAGAGGCGAGGGCTCTGCTCGGACTCTCGCCCGATCACGACCCCGGAGAGTTGAGGCGAGCCAGACGTCGGGCGATGATCGATGCGCATCCGGATCACGGTGGCAGTTTCGAGATGTTGAAGCGCGTCGAGGCCGCATTCGCGGCACTTCAGCCGGTGAACGATCCACCTTCACGGGCGATCAGCCCCCAAAGAAGTGATCGAGTGCGCAAGGACGCACCCTCTTTCACGATCGATGTGCTTCCCGTCGAAGCATTCGAGTATCTACTGCTGGCCTCTGCGGAACTGGGCGACATCGTCGACGAAGATGCGCCATACCGACTCGAGATTCGTGTCAACCACCCGCACGAGGCATGGGTGGTACTTGACGTCGTACCCGATGCAGGGGGATCGACGGT
>CAYFNP010000020.1:8886-13565 GCA_964344425.1 uncultured Bifidobacterium sp.
TGGTGGTTTCGACGACTCTCGTCGAGCGATTCTTGCGTTTCGTGGATCTCGAGGGGAGCGCGAGTCGCGTAGTGCGACGCCAACATTCCCGGTGCGATCGCGTTCGTATAACCCTCGACATTGCCCGTGGAACTTTCGATCACCAACGTGATCCCGTGTTCAGCCAACACCGATCGAATTCGCTCGACCGTGATACCCCCGGGCCTCAGGATCATCGCCGCATCATCCCGGCAGTCGACAATGGTTGACTCGACACCAACGGTGCACGGGCCGCCGTCGAGCACGGCATCGATTCGATCTCCGAGGTCATCGATGACGTGTCGCGCCGAAGTCGGACTCACCGAGCCAAAACGATTGGCGGACGGCGCCGCGATTCCGATGCTTCCGGAGTCGTGGACTAGAGCAAGGAGAGTGAGAGTCGCCTCGCAGGAAGGCACACGCACGACGACGCTGTTCCTGCTGCCCGTCACTTCGAGGGGGACAGACGGCGATCGGTCGACCAGCAACGACAACGGACCGGGCCAAAAGGCGCGGGCAAGTATCTCTGCTGCAGGCGTCCACCGTGAGGAACACTCCCGGGCGTGATCGATGTCGGATACGTGAACGATCAGCGGATGATCCCGCGGCCGCTCTTTTGCGTCGAAAATTCGCAACACAGCATTTGGTTGTGACGCGTCGGCGGCGAGCCCGTACACGGTTTCGGTCGGTACGGCAACGAGACCGCCCGCGACCAGTATCCGGGCTGCATCGCGAACGTGTTCAGGTCTCGCCGCATCGAGTAACAGCGGTTCGGTCACACCGATGCGTCCGATTCGAGCCACGAGACGACGGCATCGACGAACGCAAACGAGCCCGGTGTCGCGAAATGATCCGTTCGGGCAAGCGTGACCAGTCGCCCGCGTGGGAACGCGGAGGCCAAGCGATCGGACGGAGCCGCAAAGTCCTTGTCGCCGATGCAGACGAGAACGGGACACGCGACCGCGCTGAGATCAGTCTCGAGCAGGGGCGAGCGCGCAGGTCGACGCAACACCGCGGCCAGAGCCTGCGGGTCGTTGCCGGGTTGTCGCGCGTATTGGCCGAAGAGTCGAGCGAGATTGTCGTCAGCCGGAGCGGTTCCCTCGACTCCGGCGAGAATGCGCGACGTTTCTTCGGGGCGATGCGGTTCGAATACACCGTTGCCGATGCCAGCGAGAACCAGCGCCGAGAAGCGTTCGGGGGCACGCAACACAGCACCCAACGCGGTCAGTGCTCCCAGAGAGAAGGCGACGACGGTGCATGCTTCGGCAGGCATGCGTTCGAGCAGATACCCGGACAAGTCGGAGTATGCCTCGGGGTCGTGCGGCTTGTCGGCCGAACCGTGCCCGAGAAGATCAATTCCCTTCACCTCGAAGCCGGCATCACCGAGGATGTCGGCGATGCCGGGTTCGACCCACGTCGAGCGATAGGAGCCACCCCAGCCGTGGACAAGGACGACAGTTTTCGAGGCCATGGTCGCCTAGCCTAAGACGGCCATGCGTTTCCTGAACGGGCATCCCCAGCACGATCTGACCTACAACGACGTCTTCATGGTTCCCAGCCTGAACGAGGTCTCGAGCAGATTCGATGTCGACCTCACCACCCCGGACGGCATCGGCACGACGCTCCCCGTCGTCGTGGCCAACATGACGGCGGTTGCGGGTCGAAGGATGGCTGAGACGATTGCCCGTCGCGGGGGCCTTGCAGTCCTTCCCCAGGACATTCCCCTCGACATCATCGAATCGGTGACCGACTTCGTGAAGTCGCGGCATTCGGTCTGGGAAACACCCATCACCCTCGACCCGAGCGACACGGTCGGCAACGCGCTGAGCCTGATTCACAAGCGTGCTCACGGCGCGGTGATCGTGGTCGATGCAAGCAAACGGCCCGTTGGCATCTTCACCGAACACGACGCGGCTGGATTCGACCGATTCACGCAGGTCCAACACGTGATGAACCGCGACATCATCTCCGTCAACGGCGACCTCGGTCCGCAGGCGGTTTTCGATTTTTTGCACGAACGCCGTTTGTCGTTCGCCCCGGTCGTCGGTTCGGCCGGCGAGCTGCTTGGTTGCATGACACGCAAGGGTGCTCTGCGCAGCACGCTCTACTCTCCGGCTTTCGGCCGCGACGGGCGCTTTCTTGTCTCCGTCGCAGTTGGCATCAACGGCGACCCGGCAGCACGTGCGGCTGCACTGGCCGCCATGGGAGTCGATGTCCTTGTCATTGACACGGCCCACGGGCATCAGGCGCGCATGTTCGATGCCGTCAGGGCTGTCCGTCGAGCCGTGCCCGACGTGACGCTCGTAGCGGGCAACGTCGTCACAACCCAGGGAACACGTGATCTCATCGATGCGGGAGTCGACATCGTGAAGGTAGGTGTCGGACCCGGGGCAATGTGCACGACACGGATGATGACGGGTGTCGGTCGTCCCCAGTTCAGCGCTGTCTTCGAGTGCGCGGAAGAGGCCGCTCGACACGGTCGCCATGTCTGGGCCGACGGTGGCGTCCGCTATCCACGTGACGTCGCCTTGGCGTTGGCCGCCGGCGCCGCAAGCGTCATGTTCGGGTCTTGGCTGGCGGGTACCTACGAGTCGGCCGCCGACACCCTGCGCGACACCGAAGGACGTCTCTACAAGGAGAGCTTCGGTATGGCGTCGAACCGTGCCGTGCGCAACCGCACCAGCAAGGAATCGGCCTTCGAACGGGCTCGCAAGGAACTCTTCGAAGAGGGCATCAGCAGCTCCCGCATGTATCTGGCCCCCGATCGACCCGGAGTCGAGGACATCGTCGACCAGATCGTTGCGGGCGTTCGGTCCGCGTGCACCTACGCGGGGGCCGCGAATCTGGTCGAGTTCCACGAACGGGCCGTCGTCGGAGTTCAAAGTGCCGCGGGCTACGACGAGGGTCGTCCGCAGGGCACGAGTTGGTGACCGTCGATGCGAATCGTCGCGATCGACGGTCCCGCGGGGGCCGGAAAGTCCACCGTTGCGCGCAACCTCGCCGAGCGACTGAGCGTTCCGTACCTCGATACAGGCGCCATGTACAGGGCGGTCACGTACGCAGCGCTCCGCGACGGGCTTGATCCGAACGACGAGACCGCCGTCGTGTCGTTGCTCGCAACCACCCGAATCGAAACCAATCCCGGCGCGACCCTGGTGGACGGCGTCGACGTGTCCACCGAGATACGTGGTCAACGCATCAACTCGGCCGTCAGTCATGTCGCCGCGATGAGCGGCGTGCGGGTGATTCTTCGTCAGTTGCAACGCGATTGGGTCTTTGCTCGTGGCGGAGCAGTGGTCGAGGGCCGTGACATCGGCACGGTGGTGTTTCCCGACGCGACCGTCAAGGTGTTCCTGACAGCCAGTCCCGAGGTGCGTGCCCGTCGTCGCGTCGCCGAGTCCGGGGGCGATGTCGACGAGATCGCACGGTCGATCGCTGAACGCGATGCGCTCGACTCTTCGCGGACCGACAGTCCTCTGCGCGCCGGCGCGGATTACGTCGTCGTCGACACATCGACGATGACCATCGACACGGTTGTCGACGACCTGTATCGGCGTGTCATCGCAGCCGAGGAACACCGTGTCTGAAGTCGACAGTTTCCTCGCGGGGCGGGGCCCCGCCGCGCGGGCTTTCTACGTGGTGATCCGATCTCTCATCTATGTCTTCTGCAAAACGTTCTGGCGCACGTCGATCATCGGTGCCCGCAACGTCCCGCGCAAGGGCCCGTTCGTGCTCGCGCCGGTGCACAGGTCGAACATCGACACTCCTCTGGCGTGCACCGTCACGTCCCGCCGACTGCGATACATGGGCAAGGATTCGTTGTGGAAGAAACGACCGATCGGATGGACGCTCTCGGCCCTTGGTGGATTCCCCGTGACACGCGGAACTGCTGATCGCGAGGCCCTGCGCCGTTGCGTGGCCGTCCTCGAGGCGGGCGAGCCTCTCGTCCTTTTTCCCGAAGGCGAGCGCAAGTCCGGCGCCACCGTGCAACCACTTTTCGACGGCGCGATGTACATCGCACTGAAAGCAGGGGTTCCGGTCGTTCCCGTCGGCATTGGCGGCTCCGAGCGAGCGATGCCGAAAGGCGCGAAATATCTGCGACCGTCGAAGTGTGTCGTCATCGTCGGAGAGCCGTTGGTGCCTCCGCCCACCGATGGTCGGGCGTCAAGGTCTGCCGTGCGCGACTTCACCGCGACGCTGCACACGCGCCTGCAACAGTTGTTCGACGAAGCCCAGCGCCGTGCAGGAGCGCTCTGACCGCTAGGCGGTCGCCAGCGCGACGATCAAGTCACGAAGAGCAGGGGGATCCAACGCTCCGCACGTCTCACGGGCCGAATGCATCGCAAGCTGGGGAACCCCGATGTCGACGGTCTCGATTCCGAGGCGTGTTGCGGTGATCGGGCCGATCGTGCTTCCGCACGGCATGGCGTTGTTCGACGCAAAACGCTGCGTCGGGATTCCCGCTGCCCGTGCCACGGCCTCGACACGCGCTGCTGCCGCCGCCGTGGTTGCGTAGCGCTGGTTCGCGTTGAACTTGAGGGCCGGACCTCGGTTGACGAGTGGCGCATGATTCGAATCATGTCTCTCGGGGTAGTTCGGGTGCAGGGCGTGGGCGTTGTCGGCCGACAAGCACAACGAATGCCGGAGAAAGTCGAACCGAT
>CAYFNP010000021.1:0-5573 GCA_964344425.1 uncultured Bifidobacterium sp.
GCCAGCAGCGGTGATCGTGGCCGTCACGGGGTAGATACCGCGCAGGGCGTCGGGCCCACCCGTCGCGGAGTCCGCGTCGGCGGCCTCCCAGAGCGCCCTGACGGCCAGTCGCACGGCGTCGTCCTCGGACAGATTGGTTCGCCATCCGACCTTGACCACGGTTCCGGCGTGGAGGCTGCCCGAACCGGTCGCGACGAACTCGCGTTCCTCGTATCGACCGCCGGTCGGGTCGTAATCCCACAGTCGTCCCGTGCCGGAGGCGAGGTCGAAGCCGGCGAAGATCGGAACAACGACCATGCCCTGCATCGCAGCGGGAAGGTTGCCCCTGACGAGCATCGAAAGTTGGTTGGCCTTGCCCTCGAGGGAGAGCATTTGGCCTTCGACCTTTTCGTAGTGCTCGAGTTGCAGCTGGAAGAGCTTGATCATCTCCATTGCGGGCCCTGCGGCTCCGGCAATGGCGACGCCGCTGAAACGGTCGGACTCGACCACTTTTTCCATGGTGCGATGGGAAATCAAGTTGCCCGAAGTCGCGCGTCGGTCGCCAGCCATGACGACGCCTCCGTCGAAACGGAGCGCGACACACGTGGTGGCATGCGGAACGGAGAAGTCACCGGCGGGCACACCCGACGCAAACGGCGCGGCGCCAACACGGTTCAACAAGTCAACAAAATTCGCTCCGGGGTGGTCACCCGGTGCGAAAAAAGGCATCGACATGTGGGTTATTCCCCGCCCTTTTGAACGTAACTCTTCACGAAGTCCTCGGCATTCGACTCGAGGACCTCGTCGATCTCGTCGAGAAGGTCATCTAGCTCGGCCTTCAACTTCTCGCCGCGACCCGTTTCGGCCGACGGTTCGTTGAGCTCGGCTGACGCCTCGTCCTTGGGGCGCTCGGAGCGGTTTTTCTGGATGCGCTCGGCCATGGCCCCACCGTAGCCAGATTTCCGTGGCTCAGTACATACCCGGGTCGACGAACCCGGACGGCTCACTGCTGCCCGCGCCGAGGAGGTCGATCAGATGGCGCGGACTCTCGGCGCGATCGAGCAGCGAGCCCACGAGTTCCTTGGTCCCCCTCAGTGGCTCCATCATCGGCACTCGACGAAGCGGTTCATCGCCGATGTCGAAAACCAGGCTGTCCCAGTTGGCGGCCACAACGCTCTTTGGCCACATGTCGAGACAGCGGCCGCGGAAGTAGGCGCGCGTCGTCTCCGGAGCGACGGTCATTGCGGTGAAGACCTCGTTTGGTTCGACCATACGACGCAAACCGCATCTCGTCGCGAGGCACTTGTCGGGACGCATGTCGTGGTACTGAAGATCGATCGCCTTCAATTTTGCATGACCCGGCCGCAGTCCGTGCCGCTCGGCGAATCCCTCGACCAAACGCTTCTTCGCGACCCAGTCGACGACATCCGCGACGGAGTCGACGTCGCTCTCCAACCCCTCGAGGACGTCCTTCCAGAGTCGAAGTATCAAGTCGCCCTCGGCGGCCGAACCGGGTGTTTCGACGCATTCGAGACCGAACTGATCGGCGTACTTCTCCGCGTACTCGAGTATCTGGAACTGGACGTCGAGGGCGGTCGCGCGCTGGCCATTGACGCGTTCAACCGTGGCCCGCAATGTGGTGTCGTGACTGACGGCTGCGATGGCGGGCAGCGGCTGGGACAGTTGCAGATTGTGCGGCAGAAAGTCGTCCTCGATCATTGCAAGAACGAGAGCCGTCGTGCCGACCTTGAGGAACGTCGCGACCTCGCTCATGTTGGCGTCGCCGACGATCACATGGAGCCGCCTGTAGAGGTTGGGGTTGCAGTGGGGTTCGTCACGCGTATTGACGATGGGCCGCTTGAGAGTCGTTTCGAGGCCGATTTCCTCTTCGAAGAAGTCCGCACGTTGGGTGATCTGGTACGGCACGTCGTTCGATGAAAGGCCCGGCATTTCGCAGCCGACCTTTCCCGCACCGGTGAAGATCTGGCGCGTCACGAAATGTGTCGTGATGAGTCCCGCAAGCCGTCCGAAGGGCAGATTCCGGTCGACGAGGTAGTTCTCGTGGCAGCCGTACGAGTTCCCCTTGCCGTCGGAATTGTTCTTGTACAACACGATTTCGTGCCCTGGTGGCAGTTTCTCGTTTGCGGCCTGCGCACTGGTGCGGATGATCTCTTCGGCGGCCCTGTCGTAGAGAACGACTTGCGTCGCACCGGTGCATTCGGGCGTCGAGACCTCGGGATGGGCATGGTCGACGTAGTACCGAGCGCCGTTCGTCAGAACCGAATTGACCAGATGTGTTTCAACCTCGGGCGGAAACGCGTCTTCAAGAACGAAGCCACGCGCGTCGTAACCGGGCGTCTCGTCCTGGAAGTCCCAGCCAACAAGCTGCGGAAAATTGCCCGAGTATGCGTTGACGAGGACCGACGACGCAACGACCGGGTTTGCGTCGAAGCCACGGGTGATGATGCCGTACTCGGTCTCGATGCCGCAGACTTTGTGGATTGCCATCTACAGGTACTGTCCGGTTGCCGTTCGCTCGATTGCCTTGCCGCCACGACCCGCTTCGCTTTCGTCCTGGTCGCCGACGAGGGTGCGAATGAAGACGATTCTTTCGCCCTTCTTGCCGGAGATTCGCGCCCAGTCGTCGGGATTGGTCGTGTTCGGCAGATCTTCGTGCTCCTTGAACTCTTGACGCACGGAATCGACGAGGTCCTCGAGACGAATTCCGCGGTCGCCACCCGAGATCACCCGTTTGATCGCGAGTTTCTTCGCTCGTCGCACGATGTTCTCGATCATCGCCCCTGACGAGAAGTCACGGAAATAAAGCACTTCTTTGTCGCCGTTTTGATAGGTGACCTCGAGGAAACGGTTTTCGGGTCCGTCGCCGTACATGGCGTCGACCGTTGCGTCGATCATGAGCCGGATGGCCTCGGTTGGATCGGACTCCGTGGCGAGGTCGGAGGCGTTGATGGGAAGGTCCGCAGTGAGATAACGGGAGAAGATCTGTCGTGCCGCGTCGCGGTCGGGCCTCTCGACCTTGATCTTCACGTCGAGTCGTCCCGGACGCAAGATCGCCGGATCGATCAGGTCCTCGCGGTTCGTCGCGCCGATGACGATGACGTTGCGGAGGCCCTCGACGCCGTCGATCTCGGCGAGCAACTGCGGGACGATGGTTGATTCCATGTCGCTGCTGATGCCCGTGCCGCGGGTGCGGAACATCGAATCCATTTCGTCGAAGAAGACGATGACCGGCCAGCCCTCTTCGCTCTTCTCTCGCGCGCGTTGGAAGATGAGTCGAATCTGGCGTTCAGTCTCGCCAACGTACTTGTTGAGAAGTTCGGGACCCTTGACGTTGATGAAGTAGCTGCGCCCCTTGGCGTCGCCCTGCTTTGCGGCCACTTTCTTCGCGAGGCTGTTGGCGACCGCCTTGGCGATCAGCGTCTTGCCGCAACCTGGCGGACCGTACAAGAGAATGCCCTTCGGAGCAGGCAACCGGTGCTCGGCAAAGAGATCCCCGTAGAGGAAGGGCAATTCGACGGCATCGGCGATCATCTCGATCTGCGAATCAAGGCCGCCAATGTCGCCGTAGCCGATGTCGGGCACCTCTTCGAGGAGAAGATCCTCGACATCGGGTTGCGGGAGTTTCTCGAGCAGAAGGTTCGACCGGGGGTCGAGCCGCAGGAGGTCTCCCGACCTGAGCAGGGTGCCCCTCAGCACGTCGGCAAGTTCGCAGACACGCTCGTCGTCGCCGCGGGCCGTGACAACCGCACGGATACCGTCGGCGCACACCTCCTTCAGAGAGACGACGTCGCCAGCTCCCTCGGGCCGCCGCGCAAGGACGACGTTCAAGCTCTCGTTGAGGACTACTTCGGCCCCGCGCTCAACGGTTTCGAAGTCGATGTCGGGATGCAGGTGCACGCGCATCTTGCGACCGCTGGTCAGGATGTCGACGGTGTCGTCGTCGTTCTTGCCGACGATCACGCCGTAGGCGGACGGCGGACGCGAAAGTTTGTCGACTTCTTCGCGCAACTGCGCGATGTGTTCGCGTGCCTCGCGCAGCGTGTACGACAGCTTCTCGTTCTGGGCCACTCGGTGGGCGAGCTGGCTCTTTGTCTCGAGAAGTTGGGCCTCGAGTCGGGCGACGCGGGAATCGGCATCGGGCTGGGGCCCCTTCGCATCTCCCGGCTGTTCTGTCGACACGGCTCACCTCCGACGACGATGTGGCGACTCCCCCTTTCTCTAGCACCTTCTCGGGTGCAACTCGTCACTTCACGCCTCGGAAGAAGAGTTGCGGGCAAGAAATGTCCGCTTGGGGGGTTGCCGTGTAGAGTTTGGCAGTCGTTGCCGTACGGCAGCGGGCGTGTCGGTATCACAAGACGGTGTTTCACAGGACAGTAAGGAGCAGTAAATGAAGGTCTGGATCGATCAGGATCTGTGCACGGGCGATGGCCTTTGCGAGGAGATCGCCCCTGACGTCTTCACTTTGCTCGACGATGGTCTGGCCTACGTGAAGGAAGGCAGCAAGATTTTCGCAACGGCCAAGGGCAACCCACAGGGTGCCGACGGCCTCGCGAGCTTTCCCGACAGCATGATCGACGCAGTCGTCGAATCCGCCGAGGAGTGCCCCGGCGAATGCATCTTCATCGAGCCCTGAACGGGGCCCTTACTTCTCGACCAGTCTCGCGACGGTGAGAAATCCCGTGTGTGCAACCATCCGGTGGTCGGGCCTGACTGCCTGACCGTCGATGTGCCACGTTCGGTGCAGAACCTCAAGTGTTCGGATTGCGGCCCATCGCTGGTCGAGGCCCTCGCGGATTCGCATCGCCTGGGTGATGGCGGGCGTGTACGCGACGAATATGCCGCCGAGTCGGAGCGCCGACGTTGCATGTTCGAGCACGCGCCACGGCTCGGGAAGGTCGAGGATGACGCGGTCGAAAGCCTCGCCATCGATTCCCTCGTAACAGTCACGAATCGAAACGTCATAGTTGGCGAGCGCTGCCTCGCCCATGAACGCCCGTACGTTCGACTTCGCCCGTGCAGCAAAGTCCTCGCGAAGTTCGTACCCGGTGATTCGGGCTCCCGCTCGCAACATCGCCATCGACAACGCGCCGGAGCCGACGCCTGATTCGAGTACGCGGACGCCCGGACGTATGTCGCCGAGCATGAGGATTGTCGCGAGGTCCTTCGGGTAGATGACCTGCGCTCCGCGGGGCATTTCGACGACGAAGTCCTCGAGGGTCGGCCGCAGCACGATGTAGCGGGCGCCCTTGGTCGAGACGACCTCGGCGCCGTCCGGGCATCCGACGATGTCGTCGTGCGGAACGAACCCGGCGTGGCTATGAAACTCTCCCCCGGCCACAAGATCGACGAGGTAGCGCCGGTCCTTGCGGTCGATCAACATCACCTTGTCCCCGGTGTTGAACGTGTCGGGGCTGAAGGCCTGCGGTGTTTCGTTCACTGGTGACCGTTCTGAATTCGGACGACGGCACTCTCCGCACGAACAACAAACGGTTTCGGGTCGCGACCACGCAACAGGCGGCCGATCACCCGCGTGAAGACGACCAGGCGCGTGACTCCGACGAAACGACGCGACA
>CAYFNP010000021.1:5673-13436 GCA_964344425.1 uncultured Bifidobacterium sp.
CCGATCACCCGCGTGAAGACGACCAGGCGCGTGACTCCGACGAAACGACGCGACATACGGGCCACGAGACGGCGACTCGTCGCGGGTCGCCCCAGGATGAATGCCACGATGAGGGTCCTGGTGGCCACGCGCTTGGAAGTCCGCATCGTGAGTTGCTTCTGTCAGCGTCGACGGAACTCGACACGCGTGGCGCGGCGCGCCCCGCGTCGACGACCGAAGAGATACGAAACGACGACGAGGACGGCAGCGACGGCACCGGCAGCCGCGATGATCGTTTCCTTGCGGTTCTCGACTCGACCCTGCAGGTCGTCCTGAAGCGACTTGAAGCGACGTTCGAGATCGTCGCGGGTGATGCGCTTGTGTGCGTCGTCGTTCATGCGGGTCGTGCTCCTTCCGGCGCCACCAATTGTGTCCGAAACTTCACCGTTCACAACCGGGCACGCCGAACCTGGCTGACGGCCCCGGCGACGACCAGCGTGGAGAAGACGACGGCGACGAGGTAGGGCACGAACGACCACGTGTCGTTGAACGTGGACCCCGTCAGGTCCTGGACCAGACGCAACAAGCCAAGGGCGAAGAGAACCATTCCGCACGACATCGCGGTCATCGATGCAAGGCCCCAAGCGATCCAACGGGCAGCCCCACGCAGCGGTTCGACCGTCTCTTGTCGCGCATAGGACACCACCATGTCCACGACATCGTTGCTCGCGCCTTTCGCAGCCGCAGTCTTGTCTGATGACCTCACGTGGTCATTGTCGCAGCGATATCGACGGTTTACACGTGGCTCAACCGATGCCCACTACAGACACTTGCGCGACGGCTGGTGCCTGCGGATAGGTCGCCGCCGCCTTGGCCATGGCCTCCCAGAGGGGCCTGTAGTTGCCCTGGTCGGCCCAACCAGCACCGTTCAGGAAGAGTGCCATGACGACGTCGTCGTTGTCCCCCACCGGGAGGATGGCTCCGAGTGTCTTCACATTGAGGAGGGTGCCGGTCTTGCCGACCAGACGACCGGCGATCGACGGGTCGGTAAACACCTCGGACAGGGTGCCCGAGCGACCGCCGACCGCGAGACCATCGCGCAAGGCACCCTTCCGTGGGGCCCGCTCCAACAATTCGACCAGGCTCGCACAGGTCATTCGGTTGCCCCGCGACAGCCCTGAGCCATCCTTCAGAGTCACGTTGTCGATTCCCCAACTTTCGAGTGTCGACGCAACGACTGCGAGTCCGCCCGCGGTCGTCGGCTGAAGCGAACGCGCCAAACCGATCTGCCGAAGGAGTATCTCGGCGGTGTTGTTGTCGCTGTTCGTCAGCATCTCCGCGACAACCTTGCCGACAGGCGCGGAGTCGATTGACGCGACAAGCGTCTTGTCCGTGACGACGACCGGGTTCTTCGCCTCTCGCGCGTCGCCACCGATCGTGATACCTCGTGCGACAAGCAGGCGGGTGAACTCGCGTGCGGCTGCGACAGCGGGATTGTCGGGCTTGATCGATTCACCGACGACCACGCCGTCGTTCACCATCAGGGCTCCGAGCGGGCCCGCTTCCGTACCGCGAATCGACGCAGCCCATTCAGAAACGTAACGCGCATCATCGAGCAACGATTCGTCTCCGACGACGGATCCCGTCACGGCGCGGACACCCGCGTTCTTCACCGCGTCGGCAAGATCGTCGAGGAACGTCGGCGATGTCGTCGGATACTTCTCGGTCGCGAGGTATTCCTTCGAGACGAGCAACGGGTCGCCTCCCCCGACGAGAGCCAGGTCGCCGGTGACGGTCCCGTCGGTCAACTCGCCGACAACCCTCGTGGTGAAGACCGTTTCGGCTGGCAGTACGTCGAGTGCGACGGCGGCCGTGGCGATCTTGGCATTACTGGCAGGCACGAGGGGCTTGCTCGAGGATTTCGCGATGACGACGCGACCTCCGGCATCGACGCGCAGGCAACCCGCATCGGGCACGCGTGCGGCGACCGCGTCGAGTTCGACGCGCAATTTCCTGGACGCGATGTCTGCAACGAGTGTCGAGGGCGCACGTCGAACACTCATGAGGGGTGTGTTCAGAATCGTGATGGGATTCGCACTGCGTCCCTCTGTTCGAGTCGCGAGATTGTGACCGAAGTACCAACCGACGGCGAGAGGCGCGGCGCCGACCATGCCGACGATGAGAAGAACACGCAAAGGATGCGCCGCTCTTCTGTGTCGCGGCGTCTTGCCCAAACGATTCACGCCTTCGTGCGACGCGCGGTGTAGTTCGCGTAACGAACCATGTGTGCCAGCGCGGCGACGGCCCTGTTGCCGGTCGGGAAACAGTATCGACCCGAGTCTCGAACGGCGGCCGGCCCAGGGTTGGTGGGGTCGGCAACTGCCAGTTCCGTGGCCACGAGGATCGGTTTACCGGTTGCGTTGGATAGGTCGGCGGCGGCCTGTGCAAAACGAGCATCCTGGCGTTCGTGGTACGTAACGATGCGTTCGAGTCCGTGGTCGGGATAGAAGCGCCCCTCGCGCATCAGTCGCGCCTGGTTCGACTGGATCCCGATGCCGAGATACACGACCGCGTCCACCGAATCGTGGCGTGCAATCAGCTCCAGAACTTCGGGGATCGTGTCGCGGGTCTCGCCGCCTGCGCAATCGACCGGATTGCTGCGGCTCCATCGCGGCGGAAGTTTGGTGTCGATCGCTGCCATGAGATCGTCGGGCAATGCCAGCAACTCAAGCTCGGGCCGCTGGAAGAGCGAATCCGAAGTGACCACGCCCCAACCACCAGCTGTGGTGAGGATGACTGTTCTCCCACCGCGTGGCAAGGGTTGGGTCGCAAAGCACGCGGCGGTGTCGAAGGCTTCCTCGACGCTCGCCGCGCGGACGATGCCCGCGGCGCGGCAGGCACCATCGAAAACCTTGTCGTTGGCGGCGAGCGCACCCGTGTGGCTGGCAGCAGCCTTGGCGCCCGCCTCGGTGGCTCCACCTTTCAGCACGACGAGCGGCATACGTTCCGTCACCCTGCGGAGTTGGCTCATCAAACCGGTTCCGTCGACGATGCTCTCGAGATACGCAAGACCTACCGAGGTGGAATCGTCGGATGCGTACCATTCGAGATAATCGGCGACCGAAACGCTCGCTGCGTTTCCGGCAGAGACTGCGCGACTGACACCGACGCCAGTTGAGCGCGCATAGTTCAGGAACGACGAAACAAAGTTGCCGCTTTGGCTCGCCACGCCGATGCCGCCGGCCGGCGGAAACGGCGCAACGATCTGTGCGCACAGCGATGACGGCGTACTGACGACTCCCTGCCCGTTCGGGCCTGCCAGCAGCATGTCGAGTTCATCGGCGAGCGCGACGATCTCATCCTCGAGTTGCCGGCCTTCGTCGCCGGCCTCGCCGTAACCAGCGGAAGTGAGGAAGGCCGCCTTCACGCCCTTGGCGGCACAATCGCGAAGGAGGGCCGGGTTGATCTTTGCGGGGGTGCACACGAAAACCATGTCGGCAGCGCCATCGGGAATGTCACTGACGTTCGGCACGGTGGAAATGCCGAGGACCTCTTCGCCCGACAGATTGGTCCCGAAAACCCGGCCCGTGTAGCCACTCGCGAGAATGTTGTGCATCGAGACGAATCCGAATTTGCCGGGGTGGCTCGAGGCGCCCGCCACCAGCACGCCCTTGGGCTCGAACAAGGCCCTGAAATGGCTGTCGGTGAGCACGCCCTTCCGGCGTGATGCGCCGACATGTGATGCCGAGGGGGTGCCGATTTCGACGAGTGCGTCGACGGCGACGACCCGTCCATCGGCGTCGACGAGAAGGGGGTTCAGGTCGACCGACGTGACATCACCGCGGGACGCGGCGAACTCGGACAATCCAACGATTGCCTTGCCCAGCGAGTTTCTGTTGACGGCCGGCCCGCCTCGGAACTCGCCGAGAAGGGCCTGTGCTCGAATTTCGGAGATCATTTCGTTCGCGTCGTCGACGCTGACCGGCACCGGTCGGAACACGACGTCGGCAATCGCCTCGGCAAGAACGCCGCCTACGCCGAGCATCACGACGGGTCCGAACTGGGGGTCGCGCACGACACCGGCGATGAACTCGCGGCTGCTCGCCACCATCGGTGCGACGAGGACACTGACCTTGCCGTCGTCGGCGCGGGCCGCGCCGAAAAGAGAGTCGACAGCGTCGCGAAGCGCTGGCACGTCACGGATACCCAACTTGACGAGACCGCGCTCGGTCTTGTGGGCGATTGTCGGTCCGTTCAGCTTTGCGACGACCGGAAACCGCAACTCGCCGAGCAGACGCTGAATCTCGTTCTCGGATTCGGGCAGCCGCTCGAACAATTCGACTTCGCGCAGGAAAGGAACTCCGACCGCCGAAAGGACTTCCTTGCTCTCTCGTTCTGACAGGGTGGGCACAGCTCGAGACTAGTGAAGTGCGATCAATTCCCGAGACTGCTCAATTCGTACGAATGCGGCTCGACAGTCGAGGGAACAAGGACTCGGTGGAACATGTCGAGAAGATGCTCGCATCGCGCGGCGAGCGACTCATCGTGCAGTGGGTCGGCAGCCAGGAGTCCCGTGATGAACGGCGCATCCGAGACGTAGCCGAGCAGCGTCGTATACGCAGTGACGAGGACGTGACGGGCGTCGACCGACCTGAAGCGACCTTCGACCATCTCGTTCTCCATCCATCGCACTGCGGCGTCGAAGAGGGGCGAAATGACCCCGACGAGGTCGATGCCGAGCCGCTCGCCTCCTTCGAGTGCCTCGCGACGGATCAGGCGCACGTAGGCGGGGTTCTCGCCGAAGAGGTCGAGCCCTGCGCGTACGACGTGCGAGAACCTGTCCCAACCCTCTGCCGGAACCGCCAAGGCTTCTTCGACCTTGCCAAGCCAGTCGGAAAGGATGCGCTCGAAAACCTCGCCGTAGAGATCGTCCTTGCTGGGAAAGTGGTGCAGGAGGCTCGGTCGCTTGATTCCGACTCCTGCAGCGATGTCGTTCAGGGAGGTGCCGTCGTACCCGTACCGGGAAAAGAGGTCCGTGGCCTCGACAAGTATCTGCTCGCGCATCGACGACACCACGCCACACACGTTAGCGGTGTTCTACCTACTGGTCGGTAGGGCGTTATGGTGGCGCCATGCCTTCCGGACTCGCCTTCAGCCTCCCCGACGGAATCCTGTCTTCACCGTCGGTCGTCCGAATGATCTTGTTGTCGGTTCTCATCGGTCTCGTGGTCACGGTCGTTGCAAACATCGCGACGACGGTGTTCCTGCACCGCGCGATGGCCCACCGGGCACTCGCGTTGTCCTCGGTGGCGGCCGTGGCCTTTCGCGCGCTCATCTGGGTGACGACGGGAATCAGACCGCGTCAGTGGGTCGCAGTGCACCGCAAGCACCATGCCTTCACCGACGTCGAGGGCGATCCACACTCCCCTGTGTTGCTCGGCTGGAAGAACGTTCAGATGAAGAACGTCGCGCTGTACCGCCAATGCGCGGCCGATCCGCGAACCATTTCCCGCTATGCGAAGGACATGCCGCCGACGAAATTGGATGTGGTCCTGTTCGACCGCCCCTTTGTCGGATTGTTGCTTGGCATCGCGTCGCTGTGCGTCGTATTCGGCCCCGTCGTTGGGCTTCTTGCGGCGTTCATCCACGTCAACCTGTACCTCGGCGGCTCCGCGGCCGTCAACGCGATCGGGCACCACTTCGGGCGCAAGCCCTACGACAACGGTGCAGGCAACCTGCAATGGCTCGCGTTCCTGACTGCCGGCGAGGGCCTCCATAACAACCATCACGCTGCTCCGACGTCGGCGCGTCTGTCGCACCGTTGGTTCGAGATCGACTACGGATGGTGGGTCATCAAGGTGCTTTCCTGGACGCGCCTCGCAAAAGTTCGCCTCGGCGAAATCAAGGTGATCGGCACGCCAAAGCGCGTCGCGGCGTGACCGTCACCAATCGCTAGATTTTCCGCGTGCACCTCGTCTCCGCGCTGTTTGTCGACAACTTCGAGATGCGACAGGTCGAGGGGCCGAGTACGCGCATCGATCTCACGGGTGCATTCTTCTCGACCGTCGCGCCTTCGCCGCCGCCCGTCACGTTGACGCCGCATCTTGTGGCGCTGATTTACTGCCGCCCCGACGAGTCGGGCGACGGCGTGTTCGAGGTCATCTTCCGAAAGGGCCCCGATGAGTCCGATGATCAAGTAGCGCGAAACGTCAGTCCGTTCCGTGTCGAACCCGGGAAGTTCACCTACCGACTCGTTCGGGCCGAGCTCGAGTTCGAAGATTACGGACAGGTATTCGCCCACTGTCGGGTGAACCGCGACCCGTGGTCCGTCGTGCCGCTCTCGTTGTTGCCCAAGCCGAACAGTTAGGGTTCCCACGTGGACCAGAGGACATTCGATTCACGGTCGGTCGCGGTCATCAGGGGCATCGCAATGGATGCGCCGTTCCATGCGAAGAGTGGCCATCAGGGCACCGCAATGGCGCTCGCACCTCTTGCACACACGCTGTATTCGCGCGTGATGAAGCACAGTCCGGCCGATGCCAAGTGGCCCACGCGCGACAGGTTCGTCTTGTCGTGCGGCCACGCGTCGATCCTTCAATACGCACTTCTGTGGCTGAACGGCTACGGGCTCGAGATCTCCGACCTCCGCGCCTTCCGGCAACTGGGGTCGCGCACGCCCGGGCACCCCGAGGTCGGCCACACGCCCGGCGTCGAAGTCACGACGGGGCCACTTGGGCAAGGGTTCGCGAACGCGGTCGGAATGGCGATAGCCGAAGAGCATCTGCGCGCCCGGCTCGGCGCCGACGCCATCGACCATCACACGTGGGTTATCGCAGGTGATGGATGTTTGATGGAAGGGATCAGTCACGAGGCCGCGTCGTTGGCCGGACATCTGGGTCTCGAACGTCTCGTCTGCATTTTCGACGACAACAAGATCACGATCGACGGTCGCACCGACATCACTTGCTCGGACGATGTCGCGGGTCGCTTTCGGTCGTACGGCTGGAACGTCATCGATGCAGGCCCCATCTCCGAGGATTGTGATGCCCTCGAGGAAGTTCTGTTGCGTGCCAGATCACACCGCGGCGCTCCGACCCTTGTTGTGCTGCCAACGCGCATCGGGTTCCCTTCGCCAGATTTCACGGACAAGCACGCGGCGCACGGCAACCCGTTCGTGGCCGAGCACATCACTCGTACCAAGGAGATTCTCGGAATACCCGACGAACCATTCCACGCGCCGGACGACCTTGTGAGCGAGTACCGCAAGCGTGCCTTGGGTCGATTCGATGCGGCTCATGCCGATTGGGTCAAGTCCGACGCACCGCGTCGACTCAAGGAGTTTTGTGGCAACGACGCGGGGGCTCTCGAAGGATGTCTGCCCACCTTTGGCGAGGGAGACTCGCCCGCGACGCGCGTTGCCGTGCAGAAGGTGATTTCGCAGGCGATCGACGCTCTCCCCAATCTCGTCGCGGGAGCCGCCGACCTCACCGGCAACACCGGCGCGCGCCTCGGGTCCGAGGCAGCGTTCAGCCGTGGCGAACGTGCCGGGCGACAGGTCTACTTCGGCGTGCGCGAACACGCGATGGGTGCGGTGGCGAACGGAATGGCACTGCACGGTTTCTTGCTGCCCGTCGTCGGAACGTTCTTCGTCTTCGCCGATTACATGCGTCCGTCAATTCGGCTTGCTGCACTTTCGGGCGCAAAGGTTGTTTTCGTGTTCAGTCACGATTCGGTGGGCGTTGGTGAAGACGGACCCACGCACCAGCCGGTCGAGCATCTCGCCT
>CAYFNP010000022.1:0-1263 GCA_964344425.1 uncultured Bifidobacterium sp.
GCCGTGGCTCGTTCGCAAGAAGTTGCGTCGCTTCGCGAGTCCCGAGGCCGGCCGGGCCGACCTGTCGCTTCGTTTGCGGACTGCAGTCGAAACTCTCGGACCGACGTACATCAAACTCGCACAGATCATCTCGAGCGGCGAAGGTCTGTTCCCTGCCGAACTCGTCAATGAGTTCAAGAAATGTCGTGACCAGGTTCCCGCCGAGCCGTTCGAGACGGTGAAGCGGACCATCGAGTCCGACCTTGGTGCGCGATTGAACGACGTGTTCGTCCACATCGAGTCGACTCCCCTTGCGGCCGCGTCCATCGCGCAAGTTCATGCCGCGACACTCGTTACCGGCGAGCCAGTGGTCGTCAAGGTCCAACGTCCCGAAATTGGTGAGCTCGTCCGCCGCGACCTGCGGGTGATGTCGTGGATTGCGCCGTTCCTCATCGGTCGCATTCCGATCGCCGCGCTCGCCAATCCACCCGCACTCGTCGAACTCTTTGCCGAGACCATCGTCGAGGAACTCGACTTCCGCATGGAAGCGTCGAACATGGTCGACGTGTCGGCGATGCTGCGCAACCTGAACCAGCAGCGGTACGTCGTGCCGCGTCCGCATCCCCGCCTGGTGACACGTCGGGTGCTCGTGATGGAACGCCTGTCTGGATTCAATTTCGACGACGTCGACGGAATGCGTGCCGCCGGCATCGACACCGAGGACATCGTCCGCACCGGAATGATCGCCTTCATGGAAGGCGCGATGATCGAAGGCATCTTCCACGGCGACCTCCACGGCGGAAACCTCTTCGTTCTTCCCGACGGCCGCACCGCACTTCTCGACTTCGGCATCGTGGGTCGACTCGCGGGACCGCGCCGCATTGCGTTCCTGCGCCTCATGCTCGGTGCAACCACCAACGACGTTCGCGGTCAGGTCGCAGCCCTTCGCGATCTCGGTGCGCTTCCCGCCGACGTCGACATCGACCAAGTCATCGTCGACCTTCGACTCGACCAACCGACGATCGACCCAACCTCACTGTCCGGCGAAGAGTTGGTGAAGGAAGTGCAGCGCATCGTCAAATCCCTGCTGGGCTACGGCGCGAGCATGCCAAAGGAACTCATGCTCTACGTGAAGAACATGGTGTTCCTCGACGGATCGATCGCCAGACTTGCGCCCGACCTCGACATTCTCGCCGAAGTGGCCAGCATCTCGATGATCTTCGCCGAACGCCACGGGGAACGCATCGGCCGTGAACTGGGTTTCAATCCCGACGCATTCGAAGT
>CAYFNP010000022.1:1363-12994 GCA_964344425.1 uncultured Bifidobacterium sp.
GTTCCGAGTTCTTCCTCGGTCTGGTAGACGGTGCCGTCGTCGCGGTGCACCGGAATCTGGTGGAAGCCGATTGCCCCGATGTCGGTCTTCATCCATCGCACCATCAACTTGAGAAAGGCCTTGCCGTTCCAGGCCGTCGTGATCTTCGACTTGCTGAACACCTTGTGCGTGCCGGGCATTTCGTTGTT
This sequence comes from uncultured Bifidobacterium sp., assembly GCA_964344425.1. Lineage (GTDB taxonomy): Bacteria > Actinomycetota > Acidimicrobiia > Acidimicrobiales > Ilumatobacteraceae > F1-20-MAGs119. The sequence goes on from CAYFNP010000022.1 coordinate 1,552, forward strand.
GTACCTGCTACCCGACACGAGCCAAGAACGAATGATGTTGCCGTCCTTGTCGACCGCCCACACGCGCTGGCCGGAACGTTCGTAGACGAGACGCCGACCTTCACCCGAGTTCGCGGGCAGGGCCGGTGCGTCGGCACCGGTCGAGGCGACCGACGACAACGGAAAACCCATCGAATCCTTTGCCCCGGCGGCCGGGGGCGGCGTGCGCACGACGTTCAACTTTTCGTCGGGCCAGATGCCGAGGACGATCGCCGACTCGCGACCGATTTCTCCGTCGACGAACAAGGCCTTTTCGGTCTGCATCGCGACGATCGCCTTGCGGGTGGCTCCGTCGAACACCCCGTTCGGTGCGCTCTCCAGCCAGCCCGTGCGAACGAGCGCTTTCTGCACGCACGTGACGGCTGCGCCCGTGTCACCCGACCTCAGAGTCTTCGTCGGAATCGTGCAGTCGTCGGGAACTTCCTCCTCGCCGACCAGATCCGGCACCGTGGTCTGGCCGACCGGGACCGTCGGGTCGGGCACGACGGCGACGGTTGTCGTCACCACGGGAGCCGCCTCGTCGACACCGTCGTTCGACGCCCCAATCGCCAGCCAGACACCGCCGACGACCAGGATCACGGCGAGCATCAGATACTGCTTCGAACGCAGATCACGCGGCGGAGGGAACGACTTCATTTCGCCCTCAAATCTAATTGTCTGCTACGAATTCCACGATGCGACTCGTCGTGGCCCGCTGCAGCGTGACGTACAAGGGACGTCTCGAGTCACGCCTCGACGAAGCGACGCGCCTCATCATGGTGAAAGCCGACGGGTGCGTGGCGATCCACGCGGACGGCGGTGCGTACAAGCCCCTGAACTGGATGAACGCACCGAACGAACTGGTTGCAGGCGACACGGAATGGGTCGTCACCAACTCGAAGGGCGAAACCCTGACCATCTCGTTGCACGAGGTCTTCCTTGACACACATCACGAGCTCGGCGACGACCCGGGTCTCAGCAAGGACGGGGTCGAGGCGCACCTACAGGAACTTCTCGCAGCGCTACCCGAGTCGATCGAAGAAGGTCTCACCCTGATCCGACGCGAATACCCGACCGCAATCGGCCCCGTCGACCTGTTGTGCCGCGACCGCGAGGGACGCACGGTCGCCATCGAAGTGAAGCGCCGCGGCGAAATCGACGGCGTCGAACAACTCGCCCGCTATCTCGAATACCTGTCGGCCGACTCGTCGCTCGGCACATTGCGCGGCATTTTCGTCGCGCAGGTGATCAAGCCCCAGGCGAAGACTCTCGCCGCAACCCGCGGTCTCGCGTGCGTCGAGGTCGACTACGACGCCCTGCGCGGCATGAAACCCGACGAACTCACCTTGTTCTGACTACTGATAACGGACAATTCCTTACTTAAAACGGACAAGTCCTTGATCAAGCACGGTGCGGTCGCCGACCGCGGTGGTGAAAACTGCCTCGCCGGGGTTCGTCTTCCAGATCGAGATCGTCAGGGATTCACCCGCAAAGACCGGCGAGGCAAAGCGACCCTCGATGTGCGTGAAACGCGCGGCATCGTTGTCGCAGAGCGACTTGAGAAGCGCGCGACCGGTGAAGCCGTACGTGCACAGGCCGTGCAGGATCGGCCGGTCGAAACCGCCCATCGCCGCGAACTTCGGATCGGAGTGCAACGGATTGCGGTCCCCCGACAGGCGGTACACGTATGCCTGGTCGGGCGAGGTCGCGTACGTCACCGTGTGATCGGCCGCGCGTGACGGCGGCACGTTCTTGTCGCCGCCCGGGCCACGGTCGCCACCCCATCCACCTTCACCACGGATGAACGCCGACGAGTTCAACGTGAACATCGGTGACCCGTCGTTTGCATCGACCGCCACCTGTTCGGTTGCGACCACGGCGCCCTTGCCCTTGTCGTAGATGCCGGTGATGCGCGTGACCATGCGCGCCGACCCCTCGACCGGAACGGGACGGTGCAGGGTCACGGCCTGCTGGCCGTGGACGAGCATCGCGGGGTTGAACGTTCCGATGTTGCGCATCGGCGAACCCGGATCGCGGGTGATGATGACGGGAAACGTTGGATACACCTGCTGCTTCACGTCGATGCTGTTCTCGGTGGTGAATGCGAGATCGTTGGCACCGGCGCCGATGCCGACGGCATACAGCAGGCAGTCCTTGCTGTTCCACGACACGACGAACGGCTCGCCCTGCGTTCCCACTGCATCAGGATTGATCGGCATGGTTCTCCCTCTCTCTTTTCTTCGTCTCTCAGCGCGGTGACTGCGGCCAGGTTCCGTCCTCGCCGTTCATGCCGGCGTTCGGTCGGGCCTGCGCCAACAGTTCGGCGACGGCCGACCCGAGCTGCGTCGGGTCTTCGATCGGTGCGCGACGAGGACCGCGGTGCCAGCCCTCTGCGATGGCAAGTGTCTGACCACTCGCCTCGAACACGCGACCCGTGACGCCCTTCGATTCTGCCGAAGCGAGCCACGTGACGATCGGGGCGATCCACTTCGGCGAACGCATCTCGCGTTCTTCCTCGGTTTCGGGTGCAGGTCCGAGACCCTCGGTCATGCGCGTCAGCGCGACGGGCGCAACTGCGTTCACGGTGACGTCGTAGCGCGCGAGTTCCAACGCGGCGATGATCGTGAAGGCCGCGATGCCGGCCTTTGCAGCGCCGTAGTTCGTCTGCCCGGGATTGCCGTAGATGCCCGACACGGACGTGGTGTTGATGATGCGACCATCGACCGGCTTGCCCGCCTTGTGTTGGTCGCGCCAATACTCGGCAGCGAAGTGGGCCGGTGCGAAGGTTCCCTTGAGGTGAACCTTGATGACGGCGTCCCACTCGGCTTCGGTCATGTTGACGAGTGTGCGGTCGCGAAGAATGCCCGCGTTGTTCACAACGCCGTGCAGGTCGCCGAAGACGTCGATCGCCGTCTTCACGAGGCGTTGCGCCCCGTCCCACGACGAGATGTCGTCACCGTTGGCGACGGCGCGGCCGCCCATCGCCTCGATCTCGTTGACGACCTGCTGGGCGGGCGATTGGTCGCCACCGGTGCCGTCGACGTTGCCACCGAGGTCGTTCACGACGACGAAGGCGCCGTGCCGCGCGAGGCTGAGCGAGTGTTCCCGGCCGATACCTCGCCCGGCTCCCGTGACGATGACGACGCGACCCGCGCACAGCTGAGACATAGTTTCCCCCGAAAGAAATCGAATCTGAAGATTGGTACGACGGTTTTCACACGTTGCACCGCGCGGTCGATCATACGACGACTGACGACGGGTTCTAACCTCGGCGCGTGCCGTCGACGCCTGCCTCCCCCGCCGACACCTACGACGTCCTCATCGTGGGCGCGGGACCTTCCGGTACGGCAGCCGCGACCGTCCTCGCCGCCGCGGGCCAGCGAGTTGTCGTAGCGGACAAGGCGTCGTTTCCACGCGACAAGTGCTGCGGAGACGGCCTGACGACCCTCGCACTGCGCATGCTCGAACGCATCGGTTTCGATCCCCGGCCGGTGGCATCGTGGCAAACGGTCGATTCCGCCTGGTTGCGTTCCCCGTCGGGTCGCGAGGTCGAGGTCCCGCTTCCGCGCGGTCGCGGCCAGTACGCGGCCGTTGCTGCGCGCCTGCAACTCGACAACGAACTGGTGAAACACGCCCGCGCGACGGGCGCCGAAGTCCGTGAGAACCTCGTGTTCTCGGGGCTCACGGTGAACTACGCAACCGGATCGCGCACCGCGACCGCGCACTTCGACACGGGCGAGACCATCACGGCTCGCTGGATCATCGCTGCCGACGGCATGTGGTCACCCGTTCGAAAATCGATGGGCCTCGGCGACGACGGCTACCGCGGCGAGTGGCACGCGTTCAGACAGTACGCCGACAACGTCACGGGACCCGCCGCACACCGTCTGTACGTCTGGTTCGAAGAAGATCTTCTGCCCGGTTACGCGTGGTCATTCCCGCTCGCTGACGGTCGGGTGAACATTGGATTCGGCGTGCTGCGTGACGGCAAGCGGCGCACGAAGGACATGGGGCGCGAATGGGCGAACCTGCTCCAGCGGCGTCACATCGTCGACGCACTGGGTCCCGGCTTCAGGCTCGTCGACAGGCACACCGCGTGGCCGATACCTGCGGGTATCACCGATGCCGTGCTGTCGGCCGACAACGTTCTCTTCGTCGGCGATGCCGCGCGCGCAACCGACACGCTGACGGGCGAAGGTATCGGTCAGGCCCTCGAGACGGGCATTCTCGCCGCCGAGTCGATCATCGCGGGGGGCGACGTCGCGCGGAACTACGAAGCACAAGTGAAACACCACTTGTTTGCCGATCATCGCATGAGCGCGGCCCTTGGCCGACTGCTTGCGCGCCCGACCGTCGCACGCGGCGCAATCCGCGTCGTGGCGACCAATGACTGGACGCGTCGCAACTTTGCGCGCTGGATGTTCGAGGACGAGCCCCGGGCAGCGGTCTTCACGCCGAAGCGCTGGCACCGCGGCTTTCTCGACCGCGAGGGCGCCTACTGACCTCTCGCACGCCGCGATGTAGTTTGGCTGGCATGCGCACCCGAATCACCGAACTTCTCGACATCGAACATCCCATCATGCTGGCTGGTATGGGCGGGGTCTCGTACAGCGACCTCGTCGCAGCGGTTTCCGAGGCCGGCGGTATCGGTACGTTCGGTGCGTCGACAATGAAGACCCCCGAACTCGTCGACGAGATGGCGCAGGTGAAACGCCTCACGGCCAAGCCGTTCGGTGTCGACCTGTTGACCGCGGTTCCCAGCCAGGTCGAAAGTGGCGTCCGCGCCGTTGTCGAGGGCGGTGCACGCATCTTCGTCGCAGGACTCGGTGTGCCCCGTGAAGCGATCGACTATCTGCACAAGAACAACGTGCTCGTCGGCTCGATGTGCGGCAAGGTGCGCCATGCCATCGCGGCCGTGGCCAGCGGCTGCGACTTCGTCGTGGCTCAGGGCACCGAGGGTGGCGGCCACACGGGCACCGTTGCCACCATGGCGCTGGTGCCCCAGGTGGTCGATGCGGTCGGTGACAAGGTCCCCGTCGTCGCTGCAGGCGGGCTGTTCGACGGCCGCGGTCTCGCCGCATCGTTGCTGTTGGGTGCCGACGCCGTGTGGATTGGCACGCGATTCATCGCCACACCCGAAGCACGCGCGGTGCGCGGATACAAAGAAACCCTCGTCTCCACGCCCGAAGACGGCACCGTCATCTCGCGAGGATTCACCGGCAAGACCTGTCGCGTCGTGCGCAACGACTGGACGAACCACTACGAACAACACCCCGATGAACTGTTGAAGTTCCCCGACCAGGCGATCCACTCGATGAAGCAAGGAGCCAACCACCTCGGCGCTCCGAGCGACACCGTGGTCGACACCAACCGCGAGTTCATGCCGTGCGGCCAGGGAGTCGGCGCCATCAATTCGCTGGTTCCCGCCGCGAAGATCGTGCGCGACATCGTCGCCGAAGCCGAGAGCCTGCTCCGCGGCACCCAAAAGTACCTGTAGTGCTGAAGCTTCTGCGGACCAACCGCGACATCAGGCTGCTCTTCATCGCGCAGGTTGTGTCGTACCTCGGCGACTGGTTCACCTTCGTGGCGTTGGCCGGCCTCGTCGACGATGCGACCGACTCGAAGTTCCTCGTGTCGCTCGTGTACGTCGCCTTCTCGCTGCCGTCATTTCTCGCGTCGCCCATCGCGGGCCCCGCAGCAGACCGCTACGACCGCCGCAAGCTCCTCATGGTTGTCTCCGCGGCACAGGCGGTCTGTGCCCTGGGCCTGCTCGGCTCATCGGGTGGGCGCATCTGGATTGCGCTCGTGTGCCAATCACTGATCGCCGCACTCGCGTCGTTCGTTGGGCCGGCGAGCAACGCTTCGATTCCCAACCTCGCCCGCGATGCCGACGAACTGAGCAAGGCGAACTCACTTCTCGGAGCGACGTGGGGCGTGATGCTTGCCGTTGGCGCGGGACTCGGCGGCGTCTTCGCCCAGGCGTTCGGTCGCGAGGCCGCCTTTGCGGCCGACGCGGTCAGCTTCATCATCGCGGGTGCGCTCTTCGCCGCGATCCGTACGCCGATGCAAGAGGAACGAAAGGCCCGCACCGACGGGCGGCGCGTGCGACCACTTGCCGACATGCGCGAGGCAGTTCACCTTGCCCGTCGCGACAGCGTCATTCTTGCCCTCGTCGCGTCGAAGATGACCTTCGCGATCGGGGCGGGCATCGTGAGCCAACTCGCCGTGCTCGCATCCGACGCGTTCAAAGCCGGCGACTCGGGCCGCGGACTTCTCATCGGCGCGCGCGGCGTCGGATCGGGCCTCGGTCCCCTCGTCGCCGCACGACTCGTCAAGGGGAACCTCGAGCGACTGCTCCTCACGTGCGGTATCGCGGGACTGCTGTTCTCCGGGTTCTATCTGGGAGCCTCGATCAGTCCGCACATTGCGGTTGCGGCGGTCTTCGTTGCCTGCGCCCACTTCGGCGGCGGCGCGCAGTGGGTCCTCAGTTCGTACGGTCTGCAGATGCGTGCCCCCGACGAGGTTCGCGGCCGCGTTCTTGCCGGTGACTTCGCGATCGTCACGTTGACGTTGTCGATCACCAGCGCATTGTCAGGCGTTGTCTCCGATGCGATCGGCGTGCGTTCGACGATCGCCGTTTTCGCGGTGATGGCCGCGGTTGCCGGAACCGTTTATTTGGCCGTCACCACACCGGTCAGGCGGCGTCTGCGCACCGAGCTGCAGCGTTGATCAACGCCTGGGCACGCATGTCGCCCGCCAAATTCGCAGCAAGAGTGTTCATTGCGTAGGCGAAGGCGAGTTCGCGCGACGGCTGCAGGAACGCAACCGAGCCTCCGAACCCCGGGTGACCGAAGCTTCCGGGGCCCGCGTACTGGGTGAACATGCTGTGCGCCATGTACCCCATCGCAAACGACGTCGGCATGATCAAGCACTTGTCGGCCTCGTTCTGGGGCGTCTGCACGGTGGTTGCCGCGGCAAGCGTGTCGGGGGTCAACAGTCGAACCCCGTTCATGGGTGTCTGCAACGCCGCGTACATCGTGGCGAGCGAGCGAGCGTTGGTTGCTCCTCCCGCGGCGGGGATCTGCGCGCGCAACACCTCGGGACGGTTGAAGAGACCTTCGCCCGTCCACATCCCCGAAAGAGAAAGTGCCTGACCGCCCGGCGTGTCGGGGCCCATCATCTTCTCGATGAGTTCCCGTGCCGCACGGGCGTCTTCGGATTCCGGACCGTCGGATGTCGCGGGCTTTTCCTGCATCAGCGGTGCGACACGACCGTGCAGACGGTCGGGCAGGCCGATGTGCAGTTCGATGCCGAGGGGCCCAGCGATTTCTTCGTTGACGAATCGGCCGATGTCGCGGCCGTCGACGCGACGCACCAGTTCGCCGACCAACCACCCGTAAGTGAGTGCGTGGTAACCATGCGTCGTTCCCGGCGTCCAACGCGGTTTGGTGTCGGCGAGCGCGCGCGCCATGCGCACGTCGTCCAGCACCTCGTCGAGGCTCAGCCGTTCATCGATCGTGTAGAGGCCCGCCTGATGTGACACCAGTTGGGCAACGGTCACCGATTCCTTGCCGTGTGCGGCGAATTCCGGCCAGTAGTGGCTCACTGGGCGGGCGTAGTCGACGAGACCGCGCTCGACACACATCGCAAGCGCCGTCGCGGCAATGCCCTTCGTCGTGCTGAAGACCACCTGCAGGTTGTCGTGCGAATACGGCACGGTGCGCGCCTCGTCGACCCACCCCGCGGCAAGGTCAACGACCACGCGACCACGATGGATCACCGCAACGCTGCAACCCGTTTCACCGGTCGATGCGAAGTTCGCCTCGACCGCGTCACGTACTGCTTCCCAGCCGTTCTCGCAGGCGCCGGAGATGGGTGTCGACGACATGCTCGTCTCCGTTCTCAGATGCTGTCGACGATGTCGCGCAGGGTCTCGATCTGGCGCGCCGCGTCGGGGCCAACCGGGTTCACGCTGAGCACCGTCACGCCCGCCGCCTTGAACGCGGCGACGCGCTCGGCAATCAGGCCCCTCGGGCCGACGAGGTTCGTGAGTTCCAGCATTTCGGTCGGCACGTTCGCTGCGGCCTCTTCCTTCTTGCCGTCGAGGTAGAGGTCCTGGATGATCTTCGCCTCGTCCTCGTAGCCATAGGCGCGACAAATGTCGTTGTAGAAGTTCTTGCCGCGGGCACCCATGCCACCGATGTAGAGCGCGCTGTTCGGACGCACCATGTCGAGGATCTTCGACTTCTTGTCACCCACGTTGTCGTCACCGATGGCAAGGATGCCGCCGGCGCTGATCTCGAGAGGTCCGAGTTCGGGACTGCGCTTGGCGAGACCCGCCTTCAGTTGCTTGCCCCACACGCGGTCGAACTTCTCGGGCACGAACATGATCGGCAGCCAGCCGTTGGCCAACTCGGCCGTCGCCTCGACGCTGAGACCCTTGAGGCTCGCCCACCACACGGGAATGTCGGCGCGCTTCGGATGGTTGATCAGCTTGAGCGGCTTGCCGAGACCCGTGCCAACACCGGCGGGCAGCGGCGCCTGCACCGTCTGGCCCTGATAGTTCAGCGGCTCGCGCTTCCACACGGTGCGGCAGACCTCGATGTACTCCTTGATGCGCTGCATCGGCTTTTCGTAGGGGATGCCGTGGAAACCTTCGACCACCTGGGGTCCCGAAGCGCCGAGACCGAGAATGAACCGACCATCGCTGACGTAGTCGCAACCTGCGGCGGTCATCGCCATGAGGGCCGCGGAGCGGGAGTACACGTTGACGATTCCGGTGCCGATCTCGACGCGATTCGTGATGGCAGCGAGGTAGCCCACCTGCGAGATCGCATCGAAGCTGTACGCCTCGGCGATCCACACTTGGTCAAGGCCGGCCTTTTCGAGTTCGACGACGCGCTGCGCGGCCTCTTTGAAGCCGCCGGCATAGTTGATCATCATCGACAACTTCATGTTTCCCCCTGGGTGTCGGTCGGCGCTGGCGCCGTGAAAATCTTCCCCACCCTACGGGCGCTTTGCGTCCAATGCCCAATTCAGATTGCCCGATCGGAAACCCGCGAGGTCGAGCGTGACGTAGCGGTATCCGATCTTCTCGAGCGCGGCGACGACCTCGCCGTGTCGGGCGGCGAAAAGGGGAAACACCTCGGGGTCGACCTCGATGCGCGCGACGTCACCCTCGTGGCGAACGCGCAGATTGACGAGCGGGCCGGCAGTGCCGCCGCCCTCGCCGGACAGAATCGACCGCAGGACAGCCTCGGCACGGTCGATACGCCCAAGCAGTCCGACGGTCACTTCGGTTCCATAGGGCACGCGGCTCGCCAGACACGCGGCCGCGGGCTTGTTCCACGTGCGCAGTCCCATCAGTTTCGACAGCGAACGGACGTCATCCTTCGACAGCCCGGCTTCGACCATCGGAAACGCCGCGCCCTTTTCGGCTGCAGCACGCTGACCGGGACGATGGTCGCCCAGGTCGTCGAGATTGACGCCGAGCACGATGGTCGCCGAGTTCGATTCTGCGATCGGGCCGAGCGCATCCATCAGTTCGTCCTTGCAGTGGAAGCACCTGTCGCCCGCGTTCGCGATGTAGTCCGGGCGCGATGTCTCGTTGGTGACGACCGTCGACCAGTCGAGCCCCCATTCATCGGCCAACGCCCTGCAGTCCTTCAGTTCGTCGGCGGCCAAGGACGCCGACACTGCGGTCACGCACCGCGTGTTCTCGCGACCGAGCACCCGCGTCGCGCGGGCGGCGAGAAAGGCGGAGTCGGCACCGCCGCTGAATGCGACGACCACCCGTCCGAGTCGGGAAAGAACCCCGTCGAGTGCATCGAGGCGGCGGTCCTGGTCGCTGGTCGTTGCATCCATCTGCCTCCCATCGTGCCATTCGCTCGACACCGTGCGAAACTCCCTCGGATGCAACGCAGCGAATTCCACGGGATCCGCGAGGGCCTCGACATCCACTGCGTGGTCTGGGAACCCGCGCGCACGACGGGGCCGGACTTTCTCCTCGTCCATGGGCTCGCGTCGAACGCACGGTTGTGGGACGGCGTCGCCCGCAAGCTCGCGAGCCTCGGTCATCGGGTCGTCGCGGTCGACCAGCGCGGACACGGCCGCAGCGCGAAACCCGACCACGGTTTCGACATGCAGACGGTCGCGCATGACCTCGAGTTGTTGATCAACGCGAGTGGCCTCGAGACTCCGGTCGTCGTCGGTCAATCCTGGGGCGCAAATGTCGTCATCGAGCTCGCCCATTCGTCGCCCGACTCGACGCGCGGCGCAGTGGCCGTCGACGGTGGCACCATCCATCTGCAACGCCACTTCCCCGACTGGGACTCGTGCGCACAACAACTCGCGCCGCCGAATCTGCTCGGCATGCCGGCGTCGCGTCTCGAGGGGTTCATTCGTTCCGCGCATCCCGAATGGCCCGAAGAGGGAATCCTCGGAACTCTCGCGAACATGGAAGTCCTCGACGACGGAACAATTCGGCCGTGGCTCTCGCGCGACAACCACATGAAGGTTCTGCGCGGCCTGTGGGAGCACGAACCAGAATCGCTTTTCCCACACATCCGTGTACCCGTCATGTTCATGCCCGCCGTCTCGTCGAACACGGCGGCAAACAAGGGTTGGGCGGCCGACAAACGCGAGGCCGTCGAACGTGCGATCAACAGGATTCCGCGCGCCAAGGTGTCGTGGTATCACGATGCCGATCACGATCTTCACGCCCAATTTCCCGACCGGGTCGCGCAGGAACTGCACGACGAAGCACAGAGTGGACTCTTCGCATGACCGACTCACTTCCGAGAATTCTCACCATCATGGGGTCCGGCGAAACTGCCCCGACGATGGTCAAGGTGCACCGTGAGCTCGTTTCACGACTGGCCGACAAGCGGGCCGTCCTCCTCGACACGCCCTACGGATTCCAAGAAAACGCCCCCGAACTCGCCTCTCGTGCCGTCGAGTACTTCCACACCAGTGTCAACACGGAAATCACACCCGCGGGCCTCACCCGCTTCGAGGATCTCGATCCGGTTCAGCTTCAACACGGACTCAACCTCGTCACCGACGCGAACTACGTGTTCGCCGGCCCCGGGTCGCCCACTTACGCGTTGCGTCAGTGGCGCGGAACAAGCATTCCCGACCTGCTGCACTCGAAGATGCGCAACGGTGGCATCGTCACGTTCGCTTCCGCGGCGGCTCTCACCATCGGCTGCAAAACGGTTCCCGTGTACGAGATCTACAAGTGCGGTGAAGATCCGTATTGGCTCGACGGACTCAACCTGCTCGGAGATCTCGGTATTCCCGCAGCGGTGATTCCCCACTACAACAATGCCGAAGGCGGCCATCACGACACGCGCTTTTGCTACCTGGGTGAACGTCGCCTCGTCACGCTCGAAGCCGAACTGTCGGCCGACCAATACGTGATGGG
>CAYFNP010000023.1:0-12963 GCA_964344425.1 uncultured Bifidobacterium sp.
CCCCGAGCCAGCCCCCGCACCTGCTGCAGCCCTTGCGCCCGCGCCGGCACCGGCACCCGCGCCCGCACCTGCCGCAAAGACGCCGGCGCCCGCGCCGAGCGTCGGTGGCGCACCGCTGCTCTCGCCCGTCGTGCGTCGTTTGATCGCCGAGAACAACCTCGATGCGGCATCGATTCGCGGAACCGGCCCCGGTGGTCGCATCACGCGCGAAGACGTGCTCGCAGTCATCGACGCACGCGGTGGCAAGCCCGCTCCGGCCGCTGCCGCACCCGCAGCTGCGCCGGCCGAAGCTGCGGCGCCTGCTGCGGCGAAGCCCGCGCCTGCAGCGAAGAAGGAGAGCGGCGCGGTGTCGGCCGACGGTCGCGAAAAGCGCATCAAGTTGTCGAAGATTCGCAAGTTGACCGGCGAGCACATGGTGATGTCCAAGTCGGTCAGCCCGCACACCTTCAGCGTCGTCGAAGTCGACTACGCCAACGTCGACCGCGCACGCAACAAGGTCAAGGATGAGTTCAAGAAGACCGAAGGGTTCAGCCTCACGTACCTGCCGTTCATCTCGCGCGCAGTCGTCGATGCAATCACGGAGTTCCCGCACATGAACGCCTCGGTCGACGGCAACGAACTCGTCGTCCACAACTACGTCGATCTCGGAATCGCTGTCGACCTCGATTACCAGGGCCTTTTGGTTCCGGTTGTGCGCGAGGCCGAGACCAAGCGGCTTCGCGCACTTGCCCGCGAAATCAGTGACCTCGGAACGCGTGCGAAGAACCGAAAGCTCACGCCCGACGAAATTCAGGGTGGAACCTTCACGCTGTCGAACAATGGCTCGGCCGGCTCGGTGCTCACGATGGCGGTCATCAACCAGCCGCAGGTCGCGATCATCTCGACCGACGCGATCGTGCGCAAGCCCGTCGTGGTCAACACCCCCGACGGTGGCGAATCGATCGCCATCCATCCGGTCGGCAATCTTGCGATGAGCTGGGACCACCGCGCATTCGACGGCGCGTACGCCGCGAATTTCCTCTCGAAGATCAAGCAGATCCTCGAGACCCGCGATTGGGCGGCCGAGCTCTGAGTTCACGATGACCGGCCCGCTGCACGTCCGCTGGTTGGGGCGCGTCCCCTACCGCGAGGCGTTCGCGGTGCAAGAAGCGCTGTTCGCGCGCTCCGAACGTCAGCACCTGTTGTTGTTGGAACATCCCCACGTCTTCACGTACGGACCCAGCGCGGATCTTGAAACCAACCTGAAGTGCTCGCCGCAATCGGTCGGCGCCGATCTCGTGCGCGTGAACCGGGGTGGTGACGTCACCTACCACGGGCCGGGCCAACTCGTTGGCTATCCCATTCTCACGCTGTCGCCCAAGCACGGCGGCAAGGCGGGTCCCGCCGATACCACCGCTTACGTGCACGGAATCGAACAGGTCATCATCGACGCGCTCGCTGATGTCGGTGTTCCCGGTGCGTCGCGATTCGATGGTTACCCGGGGGTGTGGCTGGGTGTCGCCGAGGGCCGACCGCGCAAGATCTGTGCGATCGGCGTGCGTCTCACGCGTGGGCGGACGATGCACGGCTTCGCGCTGAACGTGGAAACCGATCTCACCTACATGCGCGACCACATCGTTCCGTGTGGAATCGCCGAACACCCCGTCACCTCGTTGCGCGAAGAGGGAAGTGTGGTGTCGATGCGCGAAGTGGCCGATGCGGTTGCTCGTCGCATTGCCGAGCGTTTCACCGACGGCGTGGTCGAACGACAGGACGTCGCGTGGCATCACCGTCCCGAGGACCTGTCGCCGTTCTCGCGCGGAGCAGGTGCCGGTGAAAAGGTTCGACTGGTGGGCCGTCTGGCTCAGGCCGGTGTCACCGACGGCCTTGCGATCGAGGAGCGCAAGCCCGATTGGTTGCGCCCGCACGTGAAGCACGGTCCCGAAGTTCTCGAGACGAAGAAAGTCGTCCGCGACCTCGGTCTCATCACCGTGTGCGAAGAGGCAGGCTGCCCGAACCTGTCTGAATGTTGGGCCGATCGCACGGCGACGTTCATGGTGTTGGGCGAACGTTGCACGCGCGCGTGCGGATTCTGCCTGGTCGACACGCGCAAGCCGTTGGCACCGCAGCACGATGAACCCGATCGCGTCGCCGAGGCCGTGGTGCGCATGGGTCTGATGCACGCGGTGCTCACCATGGTGGCCCGCGACGATCTGTTCGACGGAGGCATGGCGCACGTCGCCGAATGCGTCCGTGCCATTCGCCGCCGTTCGCCGCTCGCACGCGTCGAGACCCTCATCTCCGACGTCAAGGGTTCGGCCGGTCTCGACGTCCTGATCGAGGCGCGACCCGACGTGCTGAACCACAACATCGAGACCGTCGCTCGTCTGCAGCGCGCGGTGCGGCCAAGTGCGGGCTATGCGCGCAGCCTGTCGGTGCTCGCGCGAGGAAAGGCCGCGGGCCTGACCACGAAATCGGGCATCATCGTGGGCATGGGCGAAACGACGGCCGAGATCGAAGGAACGCTCATCGACCTGGCGGGTGTTGGTGTCGACATCGTCACCATCGGTCAATACCTGCGCCCAACGACCAATCACCTGCCCGTCGCACGTTGGGTCGAACCCGACGAGTTCGCGCATCTCAAGTCGTTCGGTGAATCCCTGGGTATCGGCCACGTCGAGTCGAGTCCGCTCACGCGGTCCAGCTACCACGCCCGCGAATCGGCCGAGTCGGCCACGCAGACGGTCACGAAAGTCAGCGTGTCGTGAACTCGCGCGAATCGGCTCCGCAGTCGTCGACGATCTTCGAGGAACGACTCGCCCGCGTGCAGTCGGTCATGGCAGTGCGTGGCGTCGACTGCGTCATGTTGTCGGTTGGGCACGATCTGCCGTATCTCACCGGCTATCACGCGATGCCACTCGAACGCCTCACGATGCTCGTCGTTCCCCGCGAGGGACTCGCGACGCTGGTGATTCCCCGCCTCGAGGCACCGCGCGTGCATCCGCACCCCACGGTGTTCGGTCTGGTGCCGTGGAACGAAACCGATGACCCCGTTGCAATCGTCGCGAAGATCGCAGCCGGAGCACGCACCATCGCCGTTGGCGACCAGATGTGGGCGCGCTTCCTGGTCGAACTGCTCGGGCATCTTCCGCACGCGTCGTACTCGCGGGCCGTCGACATCGTCGGGCCGTTGCGCCGGGTCAAGACGGCCTCGGAAATCGCCGCGCTTCAGCGCGCGGGTGCGGCCGCCGACCGTGTTGCTGCCCAGTTGCATGCGGGACACATTCCTCTCGTTGGTCGCACCGAGGCGCAGGTCTCGGCTGACATCTCGCAACGTCTGCTCGACGAGGGCCACGACGTGGTGAATTTCGCAATCGTCGCCGCGGGCGAGAACGCGGCGAGCCCCCACCACCATCCCGGTGGTCGCGTCATTCGCACGGGCGAACTGGTGTTGTGCGATTTCGGTGGAACGATGGCCGATTACTGCAGCGACATCACACGCTGCGTGTTCCTTGGTGAGCCGACCCCCGAGGTGCGCGACGCGTACGCGGTGTTGAAAGAGGCCCAAGCGGCCTCGGTCGCAGCGGCGGTCGTCGGAGTCACCTGTGAATCGGTCGATGCCGCAGCCCGCGACATCATCGCCGCCGCCGGTTACGGCGATTACTTCGTGCACCGCACCGGCCACGGCATCGGCATGGAGGCCCACGAAGACCCCTACATCGTGTCCGGAAACACCGAACGGCTCGAGCCGGGTCATGCGTTTTCGATCGAGCCCGGTATCTACGTGCCCGGCAGGTTCGGCATGCGTCTCGAGGACATCGTGGTCGCCACGGCCGAGGGTCCGCTGCCGATGAACGCCGTGTCGCACGACCTCGTCGTCCTCGCCTAAGTTCTCCTCCGTAGTTCGCCGTACCGAACCGGGGGAATCGAAATGCTGGACGTGCTCATTCGAGGTGGGGAAGTTGTCGACGGCACCGGAGCACCGCGTCGCCGCGCCGACGTCGGCATCGCCGACGGCAAGGTCGTGGCGATCGGCAAGGTCGACGGTGACGCACGAAAGGTCATCGACGCCAGCGGCAAGTTGGTGACGCCCGGTTTCATCGACCTGCACACGCACTACGACGCACAGGCGTTCTGGGACACCTCTCTCAGTCCGTCGCCGCTGCACGGTGTCACCACGGTGATGGCCGGCAACTGTGGTTTCACCATCGCGCCGCTGACCCCGCAAGACGGTGACTATCTCATGCGAATGCTGGCCCGCGTCGAGGGCATGCCGCTCGAGAGCCTGCAAGAGGGCGTGCCGTGGAACTGGAGCACCACCGGTGAGTTCCTTGACGCAATCGACGGAAAGTTGATGCCGAACGCCGGCTTCCTCGTCGGCCACAGTGCACTTCGCCGCGTGGTGATGCACGACGACGCGACGCGACGCGAGGCGACGCCCGAAGAGATCGACGCGATGTGTGAACTGCTGCGCCAGGGTCTTCGCGCCGGTGGCATGGGCTTTTCTTCGACGTGGTCGACCAGCCACAACGACCACACGGGCGTGCCGGTGCCGTCGCGTCACGGCTCACGCGAGGAACTGATCGCACTGTGTTCGGTTGTCAGCGAGTTCCCGGGCACCACGCTCGAGTTCATCCCTGCGGTCGGGCGCTTCGAGCGCGAGACGTTCGAATTGATGGCCGACATGAGCGCAGCGGCCAACCGCCCGTTGAACTGGAACCTGCTGCAGGTTTACGCCCAGAACTGGGACCTGGTTCAACACCAACTCGAGGGCTACGACATCGCGCAGGAACGCGGTGGCCGCGTGCTCGCGCTCACGCTGCCCGACACGTTCCGCACGCGGTTGAACCTGCGCAGCGGTTTCATCCTCGACATTCTCAATGGGTGGGACGAACTGATGGCCCTTCCGCCCGAAGAGAAATTGGCGATGTTGCGCGACCCGAAGGGCCGCCAAGAGATGAACGACAAGGCACAGTCGACCGTTGGCCCGACGCGTTCCATCGGCAACTGGGCTGCGTACATGTTGCTCGAGACCTTCAGCGACAAGTGGAAGCCCTACCAGGGTCGCCTGATTGGTGACATTGCCAAGGAACTGGGCAAAGAGCCGTGGGATGCGCTCGCCGACATCGTCATCGACGACAACTTGAACACCGTCATCACCGTGCCCGACAAGGGCCAGGGCGACGACACGTGGGCCAAGCGTGTCGAAGTGTGGCGTGACGACCGCGCGATCGTTGGCGCAAGCGATGCTGGTGCGCACCTCGACATGATCGACTCTTTCTCGTTCTCAACGACGTTGCTTGCCCGCGCGGTGCGCGAGCGCAACTTGATGTCGTTCGAAGAGGCCGTGACGCACCTGACCGATCGTCCGGCGCGCTTGTACGGACTGCGTGACCGTGGTCGACTGCAAGAGGGTTACTTTGCCGACGTCGTCGTGCTCGACCCCGACACGGTCGGCCCCGGCGAGGTGTACATGAAGTTCGACCTTCCCGGTGGCGCCGGCCGTGTCTACGGCGAAGCCGTCGGAATCGAACACGTCATCGTGAACGGAGTGCCCGCGGTCGAAAACGGTGAACTTCTCGCCGCGCGACCGGGTTCACTCATCCGCTCCGGTCGCGACACCGACACCGTCACCGCGCGGTAATCCACCCGGGATACGTCGCCTCGCGCGACGCGTCGCCTAGTTTGCATGCCGTGATTCGTCTCGACGCGGCAACCGTCCTCCTGCAGTGGGCCGCGGGCGGTCTCTTGTTCTGCTGGCTGACGGTGCGCAACAGCGAGATCGGCCGCGGGTACACGTGGTTGTTGCACGGCATCTATGCGGTGATGGCCGCCGGTTCTTTCGCCGCCGGCATCGCTCTCGGTGCGGTGCCCGTCCGCGAGGTTGCGTCGGCGATCGTCTTCGCGCTCGCGCTCCTCACAGTGCGACGCACGCCGCCGCACCGTCTGTTGCTCGCCCCGCTGATCGGCGGCATCGGTGTGGTTGCGGGTGCGCTTGACGCATCGTCGGGGGGCTGGGACTCGTTCGTCGCCTCGTACCGCGTCGTCATTGGTGCGATGTTCCTTGGCGCGATCACCGACGCGATGTTGCTCGGGCACTGGTATCTCGTCCAGCCGGGAATGCAGCGCAAGTTGCTGAAGGATCTCGTCGACGTCATGTACTGGGCGCTGCCGCTCGAGGTGATCGCGCTCCTCTTGCCGACCGGCATGGTCAGCGTCATCAACGGCTCGATCGACGACGGTTGGAACGGCATGCTCGGTTGGTTCTGGATCGCGTGCGTCGTCATGACCGCGGTGCTGGTCGTCGTCACCAAGGCGGCCCTGAAGGAACGCAGCTATTCGGCGGTGATGGCGGCCACGGGCCTGTTGTACCTGGCAATTCTCACCGCCTTCGGTACCGACCTCGTGGCGCGCGCGACCCTCGCGCAGGGCTGAACCCGCGGCGCGGGTTCGGTCTAGATTTTCGGCCCATGGAAGCCTTTCCCCGCACGATCTTCGACGACACCCACGACCAGTTCCGCGCGGCCTTCCGCGGCTGGCTCGACGACCGCGTGGTTCCCAACCATGAAGAGTGGGAGCGCGAGGGAATCACGCCGCGCGACCTGTGGATCGACGCAGGCAAGCAGGGCTTCCTCGGCCTCACCGTGCCCGAGTCGTTCGGCGGTGGCGGCACGCACGACTACCGCTTCGCGGCGATCATGACCGAGGAAATCGGCACGACGGGCGTCATCGGCAGCGGCAACGGCATCACGCTGCACAACGACATCGTCCTTCCGTACTACCTCGAGCTCGCCAACGACGAACAAAAGATGCGTTGGTTGCCGGGCATGTGCACGGGTGAACTGATCGGCGCGCTCGGTATCACCGAACCGAACACCGGCTCCGACGTCGCAGGTGTTCGCACGACGGCGGTGAAGAAGGGTGGCGCGTACATCGTCAACGGCGCGAAGACCTTCATCTCGAACGGCATCAACAGCGACCTCGTCATCACGGTGTGCAAGACCGATCCGGAGAAGGGCCACCGCGGCTTCTCGCTGCTCATCGTCGAACGTGGCATGAAGGGCTTCGAGCGCGGGCGCAACCTCGACAAATTGGGCATGCACGCCCAGGACACCGCCGAATTGTTCTTCAACGACGTCGAGGTTCCCGCCGAGAACCTTCTCGGTGAAGAGGGGATGGGCTTCGTCTACCTGATGACGAACCTTGCCCAGGAACGTCTCGGCATTGCCGTGGGTGCGATCGCGGTCGCCGATGCTGCGGTGAAGTGGACGCTCGATTACACGAAGGAACGCAAGGCGTTCGGTCAGTCGATCTCGCAGTTCCAGAACTCGAAGTTTCTCCTCGCCGAACTGGCGACCGAGGTCCAGATCGCCCAGGTGTACGTCGACCGCTGCGTCGAGCTGCACTGCGAGGGCAAGCTCAGCGCCGAGCAGGCAGCGGCCGCCAAGTACTGGTGCACCGAACTGCAGAACAAGGTCGTCGATCGCTGTCTGCAACTGCACGGCGGCTACGGCTACATGCGCGAGTACCCGATCGCTCGTGCGTGGGCCGACAGCCGCATCCAAACCATTTACGGCGGTACGACCGAAATCATGAAAGAGATCGTCGGCCGCTCCCTGACCCGCTAGAAGGTCACTTCTTCAATTTGGCGCGATCTAGAAGATCGCGCCTGCTTCGCGCAGGGCGACGGGGTCGAGGCCGATCTCGCGGACGATGTCGTCGGTGTGCTCGCCGCGCATCGGCGCAGGGGAGCTGACGCGAAGTTGGGTGTCGCTGAACCGCGCGGCGGGTCGCACCTCGCGCACGTTGCCTGCCACCGGGTGTTTGCGCTCGACGAACACCTTGTTGTTCTTGATCTGCGGGTCGCTCGGCAGGTCGGCAATCGAGTTGACCGGTGAGGCGGGAAGGTCATGCTCTTCCGCGACGCGCAGGAAGTCGGCGAGCTTCGTCTTTGACGACAGCTCCTTCATCGTCTTCACCAACTCTCCGGCATTCTGCGACCGTGCGGCGGCAGTCGAGAAGCGCGGGTCGTCTGCAAGGTCGGGGCGACCGAGTGCCGCCCACAGGCCCTTGAACTCGACGTCGCTGACCGCGGAACTTGCGCAGTAACCGTCTTCCAGAACCGTGACGTTGTAGTTGGCGCCGAGCGTCGGCATGCGAACCGCGTCGTCGTCGAGGATGGTGGCGTCCATGCCCGCGTCGGGCCACAGGAACGCGACCGCGGCGTCGAGCATCGCAAGAACGATGTGCTGGCCTTGTGCGATTCCACGTTCGCGGGCAAACAGCGCGGCGCAGATCGACTGCATCGCGGTGTACGACGTGACCTTGTCACAGGCGAGATTGCGCAGCATCTGCGGCTTGCCGGTGGCGGGATCGGCCTGCACCGATGCGACGCCACTGGCGGCCTGGATGACGTTGTCATAAACGCGACGGTGGCTGTTCGGACCATCGGGGCCGTAGCCGCTGATCGATACGTAAATGATGCCGGGGTTGAACTTCTTCACGTCGTCGTAGCCCAACCCGAGACGCTCGAGCGCGCCGGGTCGGTAGTTCTGCACGAACACGTCGGCTTCTGCGATGAGCTTGGTGAGGATTTCCAAGCCCTCTTTCGACTTCACGTTGAGATTGATCGACCGCTTGCCGCGGTTGTTCAACGAGAACAATCCGGTCAGACCGTTCTTCTGCGTGCCGAGGTAGCGCATGAGGTCGCCCTGGCCGGGGGACTCGATCTTGATGACGTCGGCGCCGTAGTCGGCGAGCATCATCGCCGTCAGCGGCCCGGAGATCATCGTCGACATGTCGACGACCTTGATTCCTGTCAGCGGTGGCTGGTTGGTGGTCATGTTTCCCCTTGAACGATGGTCTTCGTTGGGGGAGATGTTGGCAGATCAGTCGTTGCGGGGCGCAACGCAGGGCCAGGGTCGGCCGCGTTCCATGGCGAGGCCGAGTTCGAGAAGAACCTGCTCCTGAAAGTGCTTGCCGACGATCTGCAACCCGACGGGCAGGCCGTCAACGAACCCGGCAGGAACCGACAGCGCGGGATTGCCGTGCAGGTTTGCGGGGAAGGTGAGTCGCCCGTTGTTCGCGGCGCCCGCGACGATGCCGCCGAACGTGTCGGGAAGCGGACCGTCGGCTGCGAACGCGACGTCGGGATTACTCGCGGTCATCACCAGATCGACGTTGCGGAAAATTTCAGCCATGCGTTCGTTCAGTTGCCCGCGGCGCAGTTCGATCCTGTGACGCGCCTCGGCACCGTAACGACCTTCGGTGAGTTCGAGTCCGGCGCGGATCTCCGGTGTCAGGTCGTCGGCACACGCCGGCCACAAATCTCCGAGTTCGTGGCGAATCGAAATCATTCCCGAGATCGACCATGCGGCACCCATGCTGGGAAGGGTGGTGTCGACGTCGTCGACGCGACGCAATCCCATTTCGGCGATCAGCCAGTCGGCCGCGTTTTCCAGAACGGTCCACATCGCGGGTGAAACCGTTGCGCCACCCCAATCGGCCACCACCGCGACACGCAGTCCGCGCACGTCAATTGTGCCGAGATCGTCCTCCCATCCTGATTCGCGCGGAAGTGACAGAGGATCGCGCGCGTCGTGTCCGTTGGCGACGTCGAACCAACGCGCGGTGTCGCGGATGCTGCGTGACACGCAACCCGTGGTCACCGTCAGATTGCCGAGGTAATGAAATGGTGCGCGCGGGATGCGCCCGTACGTGGATTTCAAACCGACGAGACCGCAGAACCCGGCGGGGATGCGAATCGAACCGCCGCCGTCACCCGCTGTCGCGATGGTGCACAACCCGCCGGCGACCGCCGCCGCACTGCCACCCGAGGAGCCCCCCGGTGTCTTGTTGCGATTCCACGGGTTGTGCGTCGTGCCGTTCAGCACGGTCCGTGTCACGTTGACGCCGCCGAATTCGCTCGCTGTTGTCAGGCCGAATGGAACCATGCCGCCTTCGCGCGACAGCCTTTCGACCTGCAGTGAGGTGTGCGGGGCGGTGCGGCCGGCAAACGCGACGCACGCCTCGGTGTCGGGCCAGCCCGCGACGGGCTCGAGTTCCTTCACGGCCAACGGCACGCCACCGAAAGGCAGGTTCACGTCGGCGTTCGCCGCGGCATCGATGGCGCGCTCGGCGTCGACGTGGCTGAACGCATTGAGGCCGCGCTTGTGATTGGCCTCGGCGGCGGCAATCGTCGCGCGCATCTCGTCGGTCGGATGCCGACGGCCTGCGCGGAATTCCTCGACGAGCCCGCAGGCATCGCCCTGGAAGGTGTCGGTCGATGCGTTCGTCATGTCGTCGAAACTACTGGACGGGGAATTGCGCGGTTAGCGTGTCGCCACCTATGGACACGCGGGCGTTTCTCGGACTCGAGCAGAGCCACAACCCGTACCGCTGGCACATGGAAGTCACGCGTCGGGTGTCGACGTCGGGCAATTTCATGTTCGGTGGTTGCGGTTTGGGTGCGGCCATCTCGGCGATGGAGGGCACAACGGGACGCACCGCCATTTGGGCGACGTCGCAGTACCTCGCGTACGCGAAACCCGGCCAGGTTCTCGACATCGACGTCACCGTCGCGGTGTCGGGGCATCAGATCACCCAAGCGCGCGCGGTGTGCCACGTCGGCGAGCGCGAGATCCTCACCGTCAACGCCGCGCTCGGCGACCGACCGATGGATGTGCACGGCCAGTTCGAGACCATGCCCGAGGTCGCCGCGCCACTCGACTGCCCGCCGCGCGAGCACCGCACCGTCATCGACGGCTCGATCAACGACACGCTCGAACAACGCATGGCGAAGGGCCGCCCAATCGACACGCTCGACGGCAGCCTCGGCGACGGCCGCACGTTGATGTGGGCACGAATTCCCCAGGTCATCAGCGGTGTCGACGCCAGTGCGCTCGCCGTGCTCGGTGACTTCGTCCCGATGGCAATCAGTCACGCACTCGGCGTGCGCGGCGGGGGTAACAGCCTCGACAACACGCTGCGCGTGGTCAAACTCGTGCCCACCGAGTGGGTGCTGCTCGACATCCAGGTCCACGCCGTCGAGCGCGGTTTCGGCCACGGTCTCGTTCACATGTTCGCCGAGGACGGCACGCTGCTCGCGACCGCAAGTCAAAGCGTCATTTTCCGTTACTGGCCGTAGTTCCGACATCTGGAAAGATGGCGCCATGACGGGTTCGACTCTTCCCAGGCGCAACGGCATGACGGTTCCCCTTCCGGGGCACCTGCACACACACCGCGAAAGCCTCTCGCGGCTCGTCGACCTCGGCTACAGCGACATTTGGTCCGCGGAATCCGACGGCGCCGACGGCTTCACTCCGCTCGCGATGGCGGCCGCATGGGAGCCACGTCTTCGTCTCGGCACCGCAATCATTCCCGCATTCACCCGTTCTCCCGCGGCGTTTGCTCAGTGCGTCGCCTCGCTTGCCGATGCCGCACCCGGCCGTTTTGCGATCGGCATCGGTTCGTCGAGCAACGTCATCGTCGAAAAGTGGAACGGCGTTCCCTTCGTCGAGCCCTACAAGAAGGTGCGCGACGTGGTGCGGTTCCTGCACGATGCTCTGGCCGGCGAGAAGATCGCGAAGAAATACGACACGTTCGAGGTCAACGGGTTCCGCCTCGGCGTGAAGCCCGAGGTCAAGCCGCAGATTCTCGTCGCGGCGTTGCGCGAGGGCATGTTGCGCCTTGCTGCGCGCGAAGCCGACGGCACCATCATCAACTGGTTGTCACCGAACGACGTGAAGAAGGTGGCCGCCGTCGTGAACGATGCTGCGAACGGCCAGCCCAAGGAAATCGTCTGTCGCATCTTCTGTTGCCCCAGTGAGAACACCGAGGTCGTGCGCCAAGCGGCGAAGTTCGCCGTCGCCGCCTACCTGAACGTTCCGGTTTACGCCGCGTTCCACGAGTGGTTGGGTCGCGGTCCGCAGTTGCAGGGCATGTGGGACGCGTGGAAGGCGGGTGACCGCAAGGCCGCGCTGGCAGCGATTCCCGACGAGGTCGTCGACGAATTGGTCGTGCACGGATCGCCTGCCCAGTGCCGCGCGAAGATCGACGCCTACTTCGCCAACGGAGTCACCACGAGTTCGCTCGCCATCATGGCGCTCGACCCGGAACTGAACTACTGGAAGGCCGTCGAGGACCTGAGCCCGTCGAAGGCCTGAGGTCTAAGCGGCGGTTTCCGCGTCGCGAGTCGTCGCCGCCTGCTCGGACAGTTGCCGACGAATACGCGCGATGTGCTTCAGGCCCAGCTTGCGCGTGTGGTCGGACAGGCGCAACTGCAACGGCGGCTCGTAACCGTCGAGCGCAAGCGCGGGCTGTTCGGGGGTGTGGTTCTTCGGCACAACGAAAGCATGTCGAAGGGGTGTCACGCGGTCGGGGGAGTACGTTGGGGGCGATGTCCGAAGCCGCCGCCCCCCGCGACATCGAAGCGGGGCGCAGGGGTTGGAAGTTGCTCGCCGACACGCTCCGCGAACAGCGCCGCGGGCTTGCGATCGGCGTGGCGGTCGGACTGGTGTGGAGCATCGCCAAGGTTTCGGTGCCGAGCCTGTTCCGTTTGGGAATCGACCGCGGCATAGAACGCAGCGGCTCGCTTGTTTTCTGGACCCTGCTCATCGCAAGTGCGGGTGTCGTCACGGGAATTTTCACCGCGTTCCGTCGATGGGTGGCCTTCCGTGAAAGCCGGTGGACCGAAACGTCACTGCGCGAGCGCCTCTTCACCCACCTGCAGGGCCTGCACATCGGTTATCACGACGTCGCGCAGACCGGACAGTTGATGAGTCGCGCGTCGAGCGACCTCGGCCTCGTGCAGGCGTTCGTCGTCATGATTCCACTCACGCTGTCGAACGTGATGCAAATCATCGGAGTTGTCGTGATTCTCTCGTTCAGCCAGCCGCTGCTCGCCGTCATCGCGCTCGCTCCACTCCCGTTCGTCAACCTGCTCGCGCGTCGTTTCAGCAACGCCATCCACCCGGCGGTGCTGGC
>CAYFNP010000024.1:0-12822 GCA_964344425.1 uncultured Bifidobacterium sp.
GTCTGGATCATCATCTTCACCCTCGTCTACCTGATTCCGGCCTGATCCGAGAAAGGGCGACCCCATGACCGCAACAACTGCAGAACACTCAGCCTCCGAGGCGCACGGTCACGACGACCACGCCGAGCACGGCATGACCATCGCGGGCTATGTGCGCATCGCGATCATTCTCGCCGTGCTGACGGCGCTCGAGGTGTCGACCTACTTCGTGCACTTCGGGTCGCTCTTCCTGCCGGTCCTCTTGATCCTCATGGTGACGAAGTTCTTCATCGTCGTCTCGTATTTCATGCACCTGAAGTTCGACAGCAAGCTCTTCAGTTTCATGTTCTACGCGGGCCTCTTCCTTGCGGTCGGGTGTTACTGCGCGGCGTTGGCGACTTTCAAGTTCTTCACCGCCTGATATCCCCTCCATCCCCCTAGCGGAGGCGAAATGATTGCCGAAGCCGCAAATCCACTCCTCGAGCCGTGGCGCTTCCAGGCGCACCCCGAAATTTGGTTGCTCGTTTCCTTTCTCATCGCCGCGTACGTGTACGTGGTTCGGGTGCTCGGCCCGCAGGCTGCTCCCGCGGGACAGGTCGTCAGTCGTCGCAACGTCGTTGCGTTCGCGGCCGCGATGGCGATGTTGTGGACGGCCTCGGACTGGCCGCTTCACGACCTCGCCGAGGAGTACCTCTATTCGATGCACATGCTGCAACACATGATGCTGTCGTACTTCCTGCCACCCCTTGCACTGCTGGCAACGCCCGAGTGGTTGTTCCGCGTGTTGGTTGGCAACGGTCGTACCTATCGCGTGGTTCGCTGGTTTTCGAAGCCCGTGATAGCCGGCGTGCTGTTCAACGTGGTCATCATGGTCACCCACATCCCGGGTCTGGTCAACCGCAGTGCGTCGAGCAGCCCGCTCCACTATTCGCTGCACGTCATCCTCGTGACCACCGCGTTGTTGATGTGGATGCCGATCTGCGGACCGGCACGCGAGTTCCACATCGGCTACGGCGGCAAGATGATCTATCTCTTCCTCATGTCGGTCGTGCCGACCGTGCCTGCCGGCTGGTTGACTTTTGCCGAGGGCACGGTTTACAAGCACTATGCAACGCCGATCCGCGTGTGGGGGCTGTCGGTTCAGACCGACCAGCAACTTGCCGGGGCGATCATGAAGATCGGTGGGGCGATCTTCCTCTGGACGATCGTGATCTACATGTTCTTCCGGCGCTTCGCCCGCGACTTCAATTCTGAACAGTCGTACGTACAGGAGCCCCTGACGTACGAAGCGGTGGAAGAGGCTTTCGAGCGCACGCCACCGGCTCCCGAACCACAGCGCTGATCACTTCCAGCGGAAGAAGCGGGCGGCGCAGGCCGGAGCAATGACGGCCCACACGCAGAGAACGACCCACGACGACCCGGTGTGTTCACCGGCGGAAGCCAGCGCATCGCGCAGGACATTGGAGAGAGCATGTGCCGGCAGCACGCGGCCGAGGCCCTGAAGCGGCCCGGGGAGTCTGTCGAGCGGAAAGAGCAACCCGCCGCTGAGCAAGAGCGCGAGATAGAGCCCGTTCGATGCGGCAAGGTTGACTTCCCCGCGAAGCGTGCCCGCCAGCAGCAGGCCGATGCCAGCGAACGCAAAGGTGCCGAGAATGACTGCGAGCACGCCGAGCAACCAGTTCGGTGACTGCGGCGACCAGTCGAGTGCAAACCCGACCGCCACGATGAGCACCATCTGGACGGCCTCGACGCACACGACGGCGACCGTCTTGGCGGCGATGAGACGCCCGGTGCCGAGGGGAGTGGCCGCGAGCCGCTTCAAGACGAGGTAACTGCGTTCGAACCCCGTGCCGATTCCGAGGCTGACCATTGCGGTGCTCATGACGGCCAGCGAGAGGATGCCCGGTACGAGAAAGTCGATCGAGGACTGGTCGCCGCTCGGCAGGATGTCGACGCTGCCGAAGAAGACGAGCAGCAGAAGGGGGATTCCCAACGTGACGAGCAACTGCTCGCCGTTTCGTCGGACGAGGGAGACTTCGGCCGAAACCTGCGCGCCGAGAACGCTCATGTGCGGTCCTTCGAGGTCAGCATCCGGAAGACGTCCTCGAGGCGTTGGGCGCCGACGTTCAGGTCGTGCAATGGTGCGGATACCCCGCCGAGCCACGTCGAGATCCGAGTGACGACGTCGCCGGCCATCGATGAGTCGGCTGCCGTGAACGACACCGAGTATTCGTCGTCCGACACACTGACGTCCATACGGAGGTGTTCCGAAAGTGCTTTGTGGTCGAGCCCGCGAGATGATCGGAAACGTACGACGGTACGTGACGAACGCAGTGACTCGAGCGTGCCGTTTGCAACGATTCGTCCCTTGTTGAACAGAACGACCCGATCTGCAATGCGTTCGGCTTCGTCGAGTTCGTGCGTTGCAAGAACGACAGCCGTGCCGTCACTTGCGAGCCCGCGGATGATGGCGCGAATGTCGTCGCGGCCGTTCACGTCGATTCCCGACGTGGGCTCGTCAAGGAAGGCGACACGCGGTTTGGCGGCAAGCGCCAGGGCGAGCGACAGTCGTTGCTTTTCTCCCCCGGAGAGCCGCCGCCACGTCGATTCGGCACGGTGCGCGAGGCCAACCAATTCGACGAGATCGTCGGCCGATGCGCCGCGTCCGTAGATGCGGCAGTACTGGCGAACGGTTTCGCCCACGCGTGCACTCGGGTACACGCCGCCGTCCTGCAGCATGACACCCACTTCGCGGTGCAGCTTCGTGCGGTCGGTCAGCGGGTCGAGCTCGAGCACGCGCACGCTTCCGGATGTGGGACGGTGGAATCCCTCGCACGTCTCGATCGTGGTGGTCTTGCCTGCACCGTTCGGCCCGAGGACCGCGGTGACCTGCCCGAAGTCGGCAACGAACGACACGTCGTCGACGGCGCGCAACGAACCGTGGCAGACGCTCAACCGTTCGACTTCGACAGCAGACATCGGGTCCAAGCGTACGGGGAGATGACCGCTAGCCTTCTCATTCTGTGATCGACGTCCGTCTTCTGCGCAACTCACCCGACGCCGTCCGCGCCGCGATGGAGCGCCGCTCCAAGCCCGACCTCCTCGACCAACTCGACCATGCGGTACGTCTCGACGGTCGACTGCGCGACATCGTCGTCGAGCGAGACGAACTGCGCCGGCGGGTCAACGAAGTCTCCAAGCAGGTGGGTGCACTGCGCAAGGCGGGTGACACCGCCGGTGCCGAGGCGTTGATGGCCGAGAGCCGTGAACTCGGTGCGCGCGAAACGGGACTCGCCACCGAGTCCGACGAAGTCGAAGCCGCACTGCACGACGTGCTGTTGCGCATTCCGAACCTTCCGCACGCCGAGGCGCCCGACGGAACCGGCGACCACGACAATCCCGTCGTCGTTGGTCCGGTGAACATGCCCGGCGAGTTCGCAGACCACCAGCGGGTGCCCCACTGGGAAACGGCCGAAGCGCTCGGCATTCTCGACAACGAGCGTGCGGTCAAGATCTCCGGCGCGATGTTCACGATGCAGCGCGGGCTCGGGGCAACTCTCTCGCGGGCATTGTGCCAGTACGCACTCGACATGAATGCCGATGCCTTCGAGGAGATTCGTCCGCCGTCGCTCGTCACATCGGCGACGCTCACCGCGACGGGCCAGTTGCCGAAGTTCGCCGACGATGCATACTCGATCGAACGTGACGACCTGTGGGCCATCCCCACGGCAGAAGTTCCGCTCACGTCCATCCATGCGGGTGAAATTCTCTCCGACCAGCAATTGCCCATTCGGTTGATGGCGTACTCGCCGTGCTACCGCCGCGAGGCGGGTTCGGCCGGACGCGATACACGCGGCATGCTGCGTGCACACGAATTCGACAAGGTCGAGATCCTCGCGCTGGCTGCACCGGAACAGGCAGCAGAACTGCTTGTCGAACTGCGCGGTCGAGCCGAGCGATTGATCGCCGGTCTTGGTTTGCCGTACCGCATCATCGAAATTTGTACCGGTGACCTTGGCCAGAGCCATCACCGCAGTTTCGACATCGAGGTGTACGCCCCCGGATGCGACGCGTGGCTCGAGGTCAGTTCGGTCAGTTGGTTCTCCGACTACCAAGCACGTCGTGCCGACATCCGTTTCAAGCGCGGCACGCAAAAGGGAACCGAGATTGCCCACACGCTGAATGGCTCGGCGCTCGCCGTCCCGCGTGTGTGGGCGGCGATACTCGAGAACTTCCGCGAAGCAGACGGTTCGGTGCGGATTCCCGATGCGCTCGCGCCGTACATGCGCGGAGCCCGGCGCATCACGAAGCCATGAGCCTGCGCGATCGGCGCGTGCAGTACGAGACCGCCGGTCTCGATCTGCCCGATCTCGACCCGTCGCCGTTCGTGCAGTGGCACAGGTGGTACGACCAGGCCGCTGCGGCGGGTGTGGCCGAGCCGAACGCGATGACGCTGTCGACCATTGCCGATGACGGTGCTCCCGACGCGCGCGTGGTTCTGGTGCGCGGCGTCGACGAGCGGGGTTTTGTCTTCTACACGAACTACCACAGCGCAAAGGGCCGTCAACTCGAGGACGATCCGGTTGCGGCGGTGACCTTCGCATGGCTCGACCTGCACCGGCAGGTTCGCGTGCGTGGCACAGTGGAATCGGTCGAGGCAAAGGAAAGCGATGACTACTTTGCGTCGCGTCCACGCGAATCGCAGATCGGTGCGTGGGCGTCGCCACAGTCGACGGTGATTGCGAACCGCGATGAACTGATGTCGCTGTTCGCAACCGCAGCCGACGGATTCGGCAACAGCCCGGTACCAAGGCCACCGCACTGGGGTGGCTACCGGCTGCGGCCGGTCAGCTTCGAGTTCTGGCAGGGACGGCCGAGCCGCCTGCACGACCGCTTTCGTTACCGCCGTGACGGCGATGGATGGGCGATCGAACGTCTTGCCCCCTAGGGGGTCGTTGGGCGATCAGGGAAGGGGAATGTTCGCGCCGCCGTCGCGAGCGCCTCGACCAGGCCCCTGCTGTGGGGGTTCAGACCCGGGCCTTCCCAGTCCCAGAACAGCGGGCTCGTGCCGCGCACTCGCGGCGGAAGTTCGAGTTGTGCCCCGCCCAAACGCGGAAGGTTGACGGGGTTCTTCGGGTGCAGGCCGCGCAACTCCTTCGGAATGTCGTCGAGTTCCGTCAGCACGTCGTACGCCGGAAGGCGTGAGCGGATGTGATCGCCGACGTGGCGCGCGAGGTCGCGGTTGGAACCGCCGAGCAGAAGAGTCGCCCACATCCCCATCCGACCGAAGCCGTGCACCGTGATGACGATGTCGACATGGTCGAGGAATTCGGCGAGCCGTTGCGAGTGTTCGGGTGTCACCTTTGTGGAGGGGATGTGCCACTCCATACCCGGAGGTTGATGAACCCCGTAGTACGACGCGTCGGAGAGTTCCGCCGCGGCCCGCGCGATCACATCGGTCATTTCTTCGAGACCGCCACCGTGGTACGCCATGAAGCCGAACCTGCCGCGCAACTCGAGAACTTCCTCGACCCCCTCGTGGGCGAGCAGTTGATCAAACATCGTCGCCCCCGACAATGCGTCGTTCGCCCCGTCGCGTCGCGTGGACGGCAATCGCAATGAGAACGCCGAAGACGAGGGCGAGTTTCCACGCGCCCTGGCGTTGCAGGAATGTCGCGATGTCGCTTTGCCAGCCCTCGACCCTGCTGACGACCGTGCCGTAGTCGCGTTCCGCAATCGCCGAGTACCAGTACCAGGTGAGGTAAAGGCCAGTGAGAAGCACGAAGACGGCAGAAACACGATCGAGGTGCCGCATTCCCGATCGCAGCACGCGCAACAGACCGCCTTTTGCAAAAGCAAGCGACACGGTGAGAGCGGTGACGATGGCGCCCATTCCGATTCCGTACAGCACGATGCTGAGAACGCCCGAGACGAAACCATGGACGCTGATGGAACCCAAGATGACCGAGGTGAGGAATCCGATCGTGCAGCCGATCGAGGCAATGGCGTAGGCGATACCGAAGAGGAACATCGAACCGAAGGTTCGCTCGCGGCCACCCGACACGCTGGGGGTGATGACACGTGGCTTCCAGCCGGCGAGCATCGCGACCCCCATCGCGACGAGTGCCACGCCGATGACGATCGATGCATATTTCGCGTTGCGTTCGATCGCATTGGTGAACAGTCGTGAAATGGCCCCGACGACGAGGAAGAGCGCGATGAAACCCGACGAGGTTGCAAGGCCGACTCGTAGGGCGCGTCCGACCGATGCGCGTTGCGAGTCGTTTGGCCGCGAGCCCTCGAGGCCGAGAAAGAACATGAGGTAAGTGGGAAGCAGAACGAAACCACATGGGTTCACGGCGGCAAGTACGCCGAGAACGAAGCTGTAGGCGAAGTTGCCTTCGATCGCGATCACTGGTTGCCCGCCAGAGGGCCGAGCATGCGGTCGAGGTCGGCTGCGGTGATTTCACCGGCGTGCTGTTCGAGGATCACTCCATTGCCTCCCACGAGGTACGTCATGGGAAAGGTTCCGATACCAAGGGCCACCAGTGATGCGCCGTTGGGGTCGCGCAGGAGGCGGTAGTCGATGTCGTACTGATCGGCGAAGTCACGTGCCGTCTCGGCCGAGTCACGGGGGTTCACGCCGACGATGTCGATGCCGTACTTCTTGCCGGCGGCGACGAGGGCCGGCATCTCGCGCTTGCAGGGTTCGCAGGTCGAGTACCAGAAGTTGACGAGAAAGGGCTTGCCGTCGACTTCCCCCACGGTGACGGGGTCACCGTCGAGGCTCTCGAGTTCGATGACGGGAAAATCGCGCCCCGTATTCGGGACGTTGGTCCCGATGGTGGGGTCCTGGTCGGTGGCGCCGGGCGAGAGAACGACGACCCCGTCACTCGACGAGGAATCGTCTCCCGCCCGGCTCCATAACCACCCACCGACGATGCTGACGACCAGTACCGCTGCGGCCGAGAGGAGGAAGCGGCTGCGGCGTCCGGTCACATTCGTCAGGCTACCGATGCCGCTATGTGACGCGGAATCGGCACTTCGTCCACGGCCACCGGGCGGCGGACGTGTACGGCTGGCCGTCCGCGTGGTCGCTTGTTGGCGACCACGCGGCCGTTCTCAAGGAGCTCACCGCCCCATACACCCCAGGGCTCTTCGCGCTGGAGTGCTTCGTTCAGACAGACCTCGCGCGAGGTGCACTTCGCACAGATGGCCTTGGCACGGCACACGTCGACGTACTCCTCGGAGAAGAAGAGGTACGTCAGCGTGCCGTTGCCGTCGGCGCAACGCTTGGCCGAGAGGAGAATCGGTTGTTCGAATGGAATGAGCGTGTTCGGTGCAAGCATGGTGCTGTCCTTGTCGTCTTGTGATGCGTCATCTGTTGATGTCGCAAAGCACGCCGGAAAACAAAAAAGCCGCCGGGTTCTGGAACCCAGCGGCCTCGACTTCCGACGTTTTTTCGTTTACGTCGGGCTCCTGTCGGGGCGCTGGCTGGGTCGCTTATTGGTAAACATTGCTGCGGCTGCCGGCGTGGTGGCATGCCAATAGGACGCCACTGCGGCAACGGCGGCGGCCGTGACCGAGCGATGACCCGAAGGCTGGGCGCAGACAATGTTCAACATGCGCTGAGTAGGAAACCACGTTGAACCCCGAACGTCAACCGATTTATCGGATCCGTGCGACGAAACCCTTGAAACCCAAGCGGGATAAGGTTTTCGGGTGACCCAAGCTGATCCCGTCGAACTCGAGTTTCCGGGCCTACCGCGCTCGGGCCGGGTCTTTCGGGCCACGCGCAGGGTCCGGCTCGGTGACGTCAGCCCCCGCGGACGGCTGCGGCTCGACGCCTGTGTTCGCTATCTGCAGGACATCGCACATGACGATGCCCGCGAGGCGGCCTACGCCGACAAGGACGGTTGGGTGGTGCGCCGCACCGCCATTCGCGTGCACGCCTTCCCCGTCTTCCAGGAACATCTCAGCCTGCAGACCTGGTGCGGCGGTCTTGGTTCCCACTGGGCCGAACGTTGCACCCGTATCGAAGGTGAACGCGGTGGTCTCATCGAAACCGCCGCACTGTGGGTTCATGTCGACCTTGCGACCATGGCACCGTCGAAACTCGCGGAGGATTTTCTCGCAATTGCCGGTGAGTCAGCCGTGGGCCGCAAAGTCGGTGCGAGAACGTTGCTTCGTCGTCGCCCGTCGGCGGATTTCACACGGCATCCGTGGCCTCTTCGATTTTCCGACATGGACGCTCTCGGTCACATGAACAACGCGGCCTACTGGGAGGCCGCCGAGGAATGGTTGGGCGCGCATCGTGACTTTCGCGCGCCGCTCGATGCGGTGGTCGAACATCTCGAACCGGTGATGCCCGGCCACGAGGTTGCGACCATCGTCGAGGGCGATGACACCGGCCCGGTCACCATCTGGCACGAATCGGCCGGACGGATCGCAGCGACAACCGTGTTGCGGTCGACGTCGACTAGTTGACGCGAACGTATTCGAGCAGACCATCGCGTTCGCGACGGTCGAACTCACCCGCGAGGCGCAGGTGTTCCAAATGGGCAAAGGTCTCGCTGTCGGCCATGGGTCCCTGGGCACGTGCCGAGAACAGGTGTTGTGCGATGTCCATCACGGTCGCGGGTCGGTCGAAGTCGGCTCCGATTTCGCGCAGTTTGTCGAGCCGCTCGACATGGTGTTGCTTGATGTGCTCGACGCGTTCGACGACGTTGGTGAACGGTGAACCGTGGGCCGGCAGCGCGAGTTTCATCTGGCCGCCGAGCGACGCGATCTTGTCGAGTGAACCGAAGAATTCGCGAAGAGGATCGACCGCATACGACATGCCCGAGATGTGCGGCGTGATCGTGGGCAGGACGTGGTCGCCGCTGATCAAGAGCCCGGTCTCGGGATCGAGCAGACAGAGATGGTCTTCGGTGTGGCCGGGCGTGTGGAAGGCAAGCCACTCGCGTCCGGCAAGTCTCACGCGGTCGCCTTCGTCGACACGACGGGTGGGGTGCGGAACGCCGAAGACGCGCGGGAACTTCGCGTGCATGCGCATCCGCGTTCGCCGTGACCACGGGATGTCGTAGCCCCGGCCACCCCAGGGCGTGGCGCCGTTCGGGCGCATCGGGGTGGCGTGGACGGGCATGTCCTCGACGTCGAGGTCGGGTGGTTCGAGCGGGTCCCACCACAGACGGAACCGTCGGTGGGCGATGATCTCGGCGCCGACGTCCTTGCGCAGACGACCTGCACCGCCGTAGTGGTCGGGATGGCTGTGGGTGACGAGGACCGAATGCACCCGCTTCAGGGGCACACCGATGGCCTTCAAGCGTGCCTTCAATACGGTGAAGGACTCGCGGCCCGGCATACCGGGGTCCACGACGGTGACGCCGCGGTCGTCCTCGAGGACGTACATGTTGACGTGGCCGAGACCCGGAAGATCGATCGGTAGTTGGGTGCGCAACACGCCGGGTGCGAGCTCCGTGATGTCGTCGGTTGCCCGCTGGGCCTCTTGGCGCACGGGGCGCGGAGCATCTGCCTGCGTGGTCATCGCACCGAAACTACTTGAATGCGTTCGCGCGGTAGAAGGCGAGTTCGCTGATGCTGTCGCGGATGTCGTCGAGCGCTCGGTGATTACCGGTCTTCGCGGGCTTCGCGGCATCGACGAGCGGATACCAGCGACGCACGAGCTCTTTCACGCTGGAGACGTCGACCGAGCGGTAGTGAAGGTAGTTCTCGATGTCGGGGAGGTAGGCGGCAAGGAAGCGGCGATCGGTGCCGATGCTGTTGCCACACAGGGGCACCGCCTTGGGTGCGCCGATCTGCGACTTGAGAAAGTCGAGGGTCTGTTTGCCCGCATCGTCGAGGGTCACGGTGGACCGACGGATTTCCTCGAGCAGGCCCGACTTGGTGTGCATGTCGACCACCACCGGAGCCATCTTGGCGAGAACCTCGTCGGGCTGGTGGATGACGATGTCGGGCCCCTCGGCGACGATGTTCAGTTGGTCGTCGGTGATGATGGTGGCGATTTCGACGATGCGGTCGACCGCCGGATCGAGCCCCGTCATTTCGAGGTCCATCCACGCGAGCACGCTGAAAATCTAGACGATCACGGTCCGCTGAGCCCCGTGCGCGTCGTAGATTCGCTGCGTGCCCGAGATCGCCATCCTCCGTCTCGACCCCGACCTGCCGTTGCCGACCGCGGCGCATGCGGGCGATGCCGGCCTCGACCTGTACGCACGTGAGGACTGCCGTGTGGCTCGTGCGGGAGGCCGCACCCTCGTACCCACCGGGGTCGCGGTGGCGATACCCGTCGGCTACGCGGGTTTCGTGCTCCCGCGCAGTGGACTTGCGATGAAGCACGGCATCACACTCGTCAACACTCCCGGTCTCATCGATGCGGGTTATCGGGGAGAACTGAAAGTGGTGTTGTTGAACACCGATCCGAATGACGACTACGAAGTGCATCGCGGTGATCGAGTCGCACAGCTCGTCATCCAGCGGGTCGAAGACGTCACATGGGTCGAGGTGGACTCACTCGACGGCTTCGACCGCGGTGGTGGGTTCGGCCATTCGGGCCGCTAGAGAACGTCGCGCGCGTTCGTCGCCATCGGGATGTACCAGCCGCGCTCCATCCACTTGTGCGCGAGCACCTTGCCGTTGTCATCCCCGACGTCGAAGGTTCCGACCATTGAGGCCGGCGCTGCGACGGCCCACAACGAGTTGAGTCTGAATTCGTACCAGAACTGATCCCACGTGTAGTCGCCGACGCCGGCGGCGAGAAGTGAGTCGTAGTAGGCCTTCAGCAACCGCATCCCGTGCTGATCCCAAAGATCGTTGTCGCACGAAGAACCCATCAGGTACGCGACGTCCTGCGCGGGACTTGCATGGATGACCAACTGGAAGTCGATGAACTTCATGCGTGTCGCATCGGCGTTGAAGAACATGTTCTCGAGGCGTGCGTCACCGTGGCACATCGTGTGTGCAACCTCACCGGTGCGCTTGATGATCGTGTCGAATTGCGAGGCCAGATTCTTGCCGAGATCGACTGCGTCCTGTCCGATCACGCCGGACCAGTCACGTTCGACGACCGTCATCGCGTTGCGCATGATGTCAGGCACCACGACCAGGTTTGCCGGCGAATCGTTGCGCGGCAACCACTCCATCGAGTCGAGATCGGGGTGCTTCCACCACGCGGCATGGAATTTTGCGAGTTCGCGCAGAGCGATCTCGAGTTGGGCGACGGTTGCACCCGTCGTCTGTTGGCCGACCTCGAGATCGCGAATCTCCTCGAGCACGAGGACGAACTCGCCTGCGTCTACGTCCATGTCGTTGTAGTAGCAGCGCACAGAATCGACCGGCGTGCGGTCGGCCATCAGCGCAAAGTACTTCCCCTCGCGTACGTACAGCCCGAGTGCCAGGCCGACGGTCTTGTTTTCCGGCGCTGCGGTGGGGATCTTCAACACCATCGATGTCGGACCCGAGTTCGGCTCGGTGTAGTCGACGACGAGACGCACCAGCGTGCCGAACACACCGGTTCCCCCACCAAGGGGCTCTTGGCGCACCGAACCGACCTCGACGTGAGATTCGATGACCCCCGTCGATTGCAGTGCCTGCGTCAGCCACGATGCGGTGACCTGTCGTGGTGTCGTCGGTCGGGCGAGTCCGGCCATGTCATCCCCCCGGATGTGTCGGTGAACGGTCCACGCGTCAGCGTGGCCGCGGTTTGCGGCTCAAGAGTATTCCACCCTCGGCGAGTGACGCGAGGTCGCTCGGGGCAAGGCCGAGCAGTTCGGAGAAAACACTGTCGTTGTCCTCGCCCGGGTAGCGCGGTTCACCGGTCGTCGTGGTGTCGGCATCGGAAAAGCGCCACGGGGCATTTGGAATGCGCACGGTGCCATCGCCACGGTCGCTGACTTCGACCGTCACGTTCCGTTCGCGGCCCCATTCGGTGTCGGCAACCTCGCGCGGCGAGCGGATCTTGCCCGACGCGAGTTGGTAGCGCGCCAATGCCTCTTCGATTGCAGTGGCGTCGGGCATCGTTGCCGCCCATTCACGGAGGATGCGTTGGATTTCGTCGAGGTGCGCCAGACGGCTCGGCACGTCGACGAAACGCGGATCACCGATCACGTCACCCCGGTCGGCACCGTTCATGAAGTTGTCGAACGTGCCGCGCTCGGCGGGGTGGCCGCTGACGACAACCTTGTCGCCGTTTGCGGCGGTGAGCACCGGATAGTTCGCGGGCTGGAAGGAACGGATCTGCTCGGGGGGAACCGGTTCGGTCCACAAGGCATCGTGGGCGTGTTCATTCACGTACAACATCGTTTGTGCCATTGCGACGTCGATCCATTGCCCGCGACCCGTGCGACCACGTTGGATCACTGCGGCAAGAATCGCCGTGCACGTTTCCATCGCGGTGTAGACGTCGGCATGGGAAAAGGGATCGTTCGCGTATTCGCCACCACGCGCATCGCCCTGATACTTGGTGATTCCCGTTTCCGCACCGACCACCGGTGCATACGCACGGCGGTGGACCCAGGGCCCGGTGTTGCCGTAGCCGGTGATCGACGCATAGATGAGGCGCGGATTGATCGCGCTCAACGTGTCGTAGTCGAGACGCATTCGCTTCATCACGCCGGGGCGGAAGTTCTCGACGACGATGTCGACGTGTTCGATCAGTCGATGGACGAGCGCGACGGCCTCGGGCTTCGACAGATCGAGGCAGATGTTCTTCTTGCCGACGTTTTGTTGGACGAAGTACGTCGAGAGTGAGTTCACCCTCGGATTCGTGAAGCGGGTGAGGTCGCCCTCGGGCGGTTCGAGTTTGATGACCTCGGCGCCGAGGTC
>CAYFNP010000025.1:0-12708 GCA_964344425.1 uncultured Bifidobacterium sp.
CGACGGGCACGTGTCCCGGTGAGCACGGCATCGTTGGGTATCGCATGGACATGGGTTCGACGGTGATGAACACACTGCGGTGGGGTGGCGACCGCGGTGACCTGCGACGCGTGCATCCACCTGCCGAGGTACAGCCGCTGTTGCCGTTCTCCGGCATCAGGGTGCCCGTTGTTTCCAAAGCGGAACTCGAGGACACCGGCTTCACCGAGGCGCATCTTCGTGGTTCACTGCCACGCGGCTGGCGTGTCGCGTCCAGCATCCCGATCATCATCGAGAACCTTCTCGCGGCAGGCGAGCCGCTCGTCTATGCGTATTACGACGGCCTCGACAAGGTGGCCCACGAGCGAGGCTTCGGCGAGTTCTACGACGCCGAACTGCGCGCATGCGACCGCTTGGTCGAAGAAATCATCGGTCGGCTCCCGCCGGGAACGGTGCTGTACGTCACCGCCGACCACGGTCAGGTCTTCGTGGGCGACGACACCGTCCCCATGCCCGCCGAAATTCTCGCCGCGGTGCGCACGCAGTCGGGCGAGGGGCGGTTCCGCTGGTTGCACGCGGTTCGCGGGGCCGAATCCGATCTGCTCGCGGCCGCGACGGAATCGTTCGGTGACGTCGCTTGGGTCGTGTCTCGTCAACGCATCATCGATGAAGGCTGGTTCGGTCCCGTCGTGCGCCCGGCCGCGCTGCGCCGTCTCGGCGACGTCGCACTCGTTCCTTTCAGGGACATATCGTTCGACGATCCAGCCGATGGAGGTCACTTCGTCCTTCAATGCCGGCACGGCAGCATGACGAAGGAAGAAGTCGAGGTCCCGCTGCTGGTGTACTCGAGTTGAGCGTCACGTATTCTTTGGGCACTGAGGTGTTCCATGAGCGCTGAGATGGAGAACAGATGAGCGAGACCCCCGAAGTCGTCGGTTCTGTCGCCGGTGCGGCCGACCCGAACCAGATCGAACCCGAGACCATCACCGAACCCGCAAAGGTGATGCGCATCGGTTCGATGGTCAAACAACTTCTCGACGAAGCGCACGCTACGACGCTCGATGAACCGAGCCGGGAACGACTCGCGGAGATCTACGAACGTTCGATCGTCGAACTGTCCGAGGCGTTGTCGCCCGATCTGCAGGAAGAACTGCGCATGCTTGCGCTGCCGTTCCACGAGGGAACGGTGCCGTCCGAGGCGGAACTGCGCGTCGCCAAGGCCCAACTCGTCGGGTGGCTCGAAGGACTCTTTCACGGCATTCAGGCCACGCTCTTTGCGCAGCAGATCGCCGCGCGTCAGCAACTCGAACAGATGCGCCAACTGCCGGGTGCGCCGACAAGCGGACCCTCCGGTCCGCCGAACGGCCAGTACCTGTAAACCACCCACATCTTCGACCCATCGCGCTCATCGTTCGGGGGCACACCCGTTTGGTACTTTCGGGTGCCTAGCCCGCCATGTCCAGTTCATTCACGCACCTGCACGTCCACACCGAGTACTCCATGCTCGACGGTGCGTCCCGTCTCGATGACCTCGTCGAAGCCGCCGCAGCCGATGGTCAACCTGCCATCGGAATCACCGATCACGGCAACATGTACGGGGTACTCGACTTCTACCGCGAGTGCAAAGAGCGCGGTATCAAGCCGATCATCGGTACCGAGGCCTACATGGCCCACGAGTCACGCCACGAGCGCCCCGCGCGTCGCGGTCGCATCGACGACACGGGCGGAGACACCGAGTCGGGCAGCAAGCTCTACTACCACCTCACACTTCTCGCCGAAAACGACACCGGCTACCGAAATCTGATCCAGTTGTCGAGCCTCGCATTCCTCGAGGGCTACTACTACAAGCCCCGGCTCGACTGGGAGCTGCTCCAGCGCCACAGTGAAGGGCTCATCTGCACCACCGGCTGCCTTGGCGGTCACGTGCTGCAGTCCCTTCTGCGTGGCGATGAAAAAGGTGCACTCCAGAAGGCGGGTCGCCTGCAGGACATTTTCGGCAAGGACGGTTTGTTCGTCGAAATCCAGGACCACGGCATTCCCGCGCAGATCCAGACCAACCCACAACTCATCGAGATCGCGCGCAAGATCGGCGCGCCGCTTCTTGCCACGAACGATTCGCACTACACCCACCGCGACGACCACACGTCGCACGACGCGTTGCTGTGTGTGCAGACCGGTTCGATGCTGTCCGATCCGAATCGGTTCAAGTTCGAGGGCGAAGAGCACTATCTCAAGTCGTCCACCGAGATGCGCCACTTGTTCCGCGAGGTTCCCGAGGCGTGCGACAACACCCTGTGGATCGCCGAACGAGCTGACGTCAATATCGAGTTCGACAAGGTGCAACTGCCGAAGTTCCCGGTGCCCGCGGGTTTCGCCGATGACATCACCTACCTCAAGCAACTCACGTCCGAAGGTGCTCGTTCACGATGGGGTGACAATCTCCCGAAAGAAGTAGTCGAGCGGCTCGCGTACGAGTTGAAGGTCATCGCCGACATGGGCTTCGCGTCGTACTTCCTCATCGTTTGGGACCTCATCCGTCACGCGCGCGAGAGCGGCATCCGTGTCGGGCCGGGCCGCGGATCGGCGGCAGGTTGTGCGGTGGCATATTGCCTGCGCATCACCGACCTCGATCCCATCAAGTACGACCTGCTGTTCGAGCGGTTCCTCAATCCGAGCCGCATCTCGATGCCCGACATCGACATGGACTTCGACTCCCGCTATCGCGACGAGATGATCCGGTACGCCGCCGAGCGCTACGGGCGTGATCACGTTGCGCAGATCATCACCTTCGGCACCATCAAGGCCCGCAACGCCGTGCGCGACGCGGCCAGGGTCCTCGGGTATCCCTACAGCCTCGGTGACAAG
Source organism: uncultured Bifidobacterium sp. (assembly GCA_964344425.1). GTDB lineage: Bacteria > Actinomycetota > Acidimicrobiia > Acidimicrobiales > Ilumatobacteraceae > F1-20-MAGs119. The sequence continues at coordinate 2,845 of CAYFNP010000025.1, forward strand.
ATCGCCAAGGCCATGCCGCCGCTGGTGATGGGGCGTGACACGCCTCTCAAATACTGCTTCGAGGAAGTGCCCAAGCACCGCGACGGTTACCGCGCGGCAACGGAACTGCGCGAGATGGTCGCAGCGGATCCCGACGTCAAGCGGGTCGTCGATGTTGCGATGGGCCTCGAGGGATTGAAGCGCTCGGACGGAATCCATGCGGCTGCCGTCGTGATCACGCGCGATGCGCTCACCGAGTACCTGCCCATCCAGCGAAAGCCCGAACAGGGCCAGGATCCCGCCGTCGCACCCGTCGTCACGCAATACGAAATGCACGGCGTCGAGAGCCTTGGTCTGCTGAAGATGGACTTTCTCGGTCTGCGCAACCTCGACGTCATCACCGACACGGTCGGCATGGTGCGCGAGTCGATCGATCCCGATTTCGACATCGACGACATTCCGCTCGACGATGCACTCACGTTCGATCTGTTGTCGCGCGGCGAGACGATCGGCGTCTTCCAGCTCGAAAGCCCCCCGATGCGCTCGCTGCTCCAGTCGCTCGCGCCGAGCAGTTTCGACGACGTTGCCGCAGTGGTTGCGCTGTACCGACCGGGGCCAATGGGCGCAAACATGCACTACGACTACGCCGACTACAAGAACAAGCGCAAGGCGCCCGAGTACTTCCATCCCGATGCCCGCGAACTGCTGGCCGACACCTACGGACTCATGGTGTACCAGGAAAGCGTCATGCGCGTGGCGCAGAAATTCGCGGGGTACTCGCTCGCCGAGGCCGACAACCTCCGCAAGGCGTGCGGCAAGAAGATTCCCGAACTCATGGCGAAAGAGCGCGACAGGTTCGAGTCGGGTTGCGCCTCTGCGGGTTACGGGCCCGATCTCGGGCGTCAACTCTTCAACGTCATCGAAAAGTTCGCCGATTATGCGTTCAACAAATCGCACGCCTACGGATACGGCCTCATCGCGTACCAAACGGCATACCTCAAGGCCCACTTTCCCGTCCAATATGCGGCGTGTCTGTTGTCCAGCGTCAAAGGAAATTTCGACAAGAGCGCGGTGTACCTCGCCGATGCACGCAAGAACGGCATCGCCGTCACGACCCCCGACATCAACCTCTCACGCTCCGATTTCGTTGCGGTCGATGCCGGGGTCGACGAAGATGGGATTAGTGACGCCGGCGCGCCGCGCGCAATCAGCTTCGGTCTGTCCGCCATCAGGAACGTCGGCGAGGGTCTCGTACAGCAGTTGCTCGACGAACGCGACGCCAACGGCCCCTACGCGTCGTTCCACGACTTCTGCGACCGTGCTCCCGAGCAGGTCCTGAACAAGCGGACCGTCGAGTCGCTCATCAAGGCCGGCGCCTTCGACTCGCTCGGCCATCCGCGACGCGGGCTTCTCATGGTGTTCGAACAGATCATCGACACGACCATCGACCGCCGCCGCGAACGCGACAAGGGAATCATGAGTCTCTTCGGCGACGAAATGGGTGGCGACGGCGCCTTCAGCGATCGCATCGAGATCCCGCAGCTCGAATTCGACAAAGCCGACAAACTGCGCAACGAAAAGGAAATGCTCGGTCTGTACATCTCGGACCATCCGTTGATGGGCCTCGAGTACGCGTTGCGTAGGCGGGTCGACTGCACCATCGCCGACGCTCGCGAACGCGACGACGGATCCTTCGTGCTGCTTGGTGGGGTCATCACCAATCTGGCCCGCAAGTACACCAAGCGCGGCGACCAGATGGCCGTCTTCGTGCTCGAGGACCTCGAGTCGAGCATCGAGGTCACCGTCTTTCCGAAGACCCTCGCCGAGATCGGCCACCTGCTCGCCGACGATGCGATCATCTCTGTGCGCGGTCGCCTCGACCGTCGCGACGAAGGTCGCACCGGATTCATGGCACAAAAAGTCGAGGTTCTCGAGAACCTTTCCGCCGCCGGTCCGCGAACGCTCACCATCAAGTTCAGCGCGGCAGCGGTCGACGAAGACTCGATCGCGCGCCTGAAGACGATCCTCACCGAATTTCCCGGCGATGCCCCCGTGTTCCTCGACATGGGCCCGGACAAGGTCTTCCGTTTGGCCGACTCGTTCCGGGTCAACGTCGACAAGGCATTGGGTGACCTCCGCGTGGCTTTCGGCGACGCGGTCGTGGTCGCCTGAGAGCCCTTCGTTACCGCGCTGGGGCTCCGATTTGGGGCGGCGCGTAGATGATGGCCGATTTGGCTGGCAGACTATTTCGCCATGGCACTAGAGGTTGAGACTCGTGACTCCTCTGCGCTGACCGACGCCGATCTCGACGAAATGGCGTCCATGGGAGGCAGTTTCGACATCGGCCTCCTCTCGAAGGCCAAGGAAGACTGGGTGCTGAACACCACGGCCCGGGTCGACGGCAAGCTTCAGGGGTTCACTTTCTCCACCCTCGAGCGCATCGGGGGGACCCCGTGTGTTCTTCTCGGCCTGATGAGCGTGAAGCGCACCACCAAGCGCGACACGGTGTTGAAGGGCCTGATGACCGAGGCGTACCACCGCGCCCTCATGGCGTTCCCCGACGAAGACGTGGTCGTGGGCTCGCGGTTCGTTTCGGCCGACGGCCTCGAGGCGTTCAAATCCCTCACCGAGATGATTCCGCGCCCGGGTCACCGCGCGGTCGGCGAAGAGCGGGCCTGGGGTCGTCGTCTTGCCAAGCGCTTCGGCGTCGACGCGAATTACGACGAGCAGTCATTCGTCGTCAAGTCGGCAGGTCAGTCGGGTTTCCTCGACCACGAGTCGTCCAAGCCCGAAAAGACGGGTGCTGCGATCGCCGAACTGTTTGCCAAGGTGCCCTCGGCGAAGGGCGGAGTGCTCATCGTCCATGGTTGGACGATGACCGAGAGCCTCGCCAAACTCGGCAAGCGCGCCTAGGTCCGCCGGCGGGTTTCGCGGTGGAATTGCGTCGCGCGCTCGAATCGCGGCGCATGACCAGGGACTTCCTGGCTGACGACGTGCCGACGTCCCTCATCGACGATCTGGTCGGTCTTGCCTCGCGTGCTCCGAGCGCCGGCAAGGCGCAGGGCTGGTCGCTGTTGCGTCTGACCGGCGCGGCCAAGGACGACTTCTGGTCGCTTTCGCTACCGAACGAACGTCGCGCGGACTTCGCGTGGCCGGGTCTCCTGCGGGCGCCCGTCGTGATGTTGAGCTTCGCCGATGCCACGGCGTACCTCGAGCGATATTCGGAGCCGGACAAGGCGCACACCGGCCTCGGCGAGTCAACCGACCGCTGGGGAGCGCCGTACTGGACCATTGATGCGTCGATGGCAACGATGTCGTTGTTGCTTGCCGCGCACGATGCGGGACTCGGCGCGCTCTTCTTCGCGGTCTTCAACGGCGTCGACGACGTCCGCCGCCGCTTCGGTGTACCCGAGGGTCAACAATTGCTCGGTGCCATCGCTCTCGGTTGGCCGAACGGTACGTCTGCGGTGCGCGCCGGACGCAGCGCGTCGCGACCGCGGGCGACGATTGCCGACATCGTGCACGACGACGCCTGGTGACTCAGCGCAGTTCGGCCAGCTGTGCCGCGAGTTCTTGCGGGTCGCGCGCGGGCGTCATGCACACTCGGTCGCGACACACGTAGGCGTTTCCCACGGTTCGGCCGTCCCACAACGCATTGGCCTCGGTCTCTCCCCACGCCACGACGAGGTTGGGGAACCACGCACGCCTGATGGCCGGAGCGAATCCCGTGACGTCGCCGGGTATCACCAGCTCGGAAATGCCCGCGACACGCGTATGCAACGCGGCCAATGCGTTGCCGGCCGCGCTTGGCGCACGACGCATGACGGGGTCGAGCAGCTGCAAAATGCGGTCGGCGTGGTTGGCCCACCGCGCCTCGCCCGTCAGTGCTGCAAGACGCATCAGGCCGATCGCGGCGAGCGAGTTCGCCGACGGTGTTGCGTTGTCGAGCAGGTCCTTTTGGCGCACGACGAGTTGCTCTCCGTCGTTGGCGGTGGTGAAGAGGCCGCCCAGATTCGGGTCCCAGTGGTTGTCGAGCAGCACGTCGGCAACCTCGGCCGCGTGCCGGGCCCAGCGACGTTCACCCGAGGCCTCGCCGAGTCGCGTGAATGCATCGACGAGCGCGGCAAGATCGACGGCGAGCGCCGCATGCCGCGCGCGGGGTGCGCCGTCGGCATGCCAACTCCGGTGCCAACGTCCGTTCGGTGAGCGAAGTTCGCGCAACAGGAACTCTCCGTTGCGGATCGCTGCAGCGAGCCAGGCCTGTTCACCGAAGACCAACGCCGCTTCGGCGAGTGCCGACAGCATGAGGCCGTTCCATTCGGTGATGACCTTGTCGTCGAGAAGGGGTCGCGGTCGAGTTCCACGCGTGGCGAACAGCGCGGCCAATGCCGGTTCCAAGTCGGCGGGCGCCACCCAGTCATTGCGTGCAAAGTGTCGGGTGAGGATGTTCCGTCCCTCGAAGTTTCCGCTTTCGGTCACGCCGAACCACTGCGTGACCCGGTCGGCATCGTGCGAATCGAGCACTTCGCGGATCTCGCGCGGGGTCCAGGTGTAGAACCAACCTTCGTGGCTGTGGCCGGTCGGGTCGGCCGAGTCCGCGTCTTCTGCCGAGAAGAAACCACCGTCGGGGTGCGTGAGGTCGCGCAGCACGTAGTCGATCGTCGAGCGGACGACCCTCTCGAACCGCGGTAGACCCGTCAACGCCGCGGCGTGAACGTACACGCGCAGCAGAAGAGCCTGGTCGTAGAGCATCTTCTCGAAGTGAGGCACGAGCCATTGCCGGTCGACCGAATATCGCGCAAAACCTCCGCCTAGGTGGTCGTGCATGCCCCCTGCGGCCATTGCGTCGAGGGTCGTGATCGCGATGTCACGGGCCGATGCGTTGCCACTTGCCGCGAAACTGCGCAAGAGGAGGTCGATGTTCATCGTCGACGGGAATTTCGGAGCAGCGCCGAATCCGCCCCACTCGGCGTCGAAGTTCGCCGCGAGTTGGCTGACGGCCGCATCGAGGACTTCTGTGCCGGGGATGTTCGCGGCAGGCGCACTGATCTCGCTGCGCGACAACGCGTCCATGAGTGCGGTCACGTTCGACTCGACGTCGTCGCGGCGGTTCACCCAGACATCGGAGATCGCCGACATCAACTGCAGAAAAGCGGGCTTCGGAAAGTACGTGCCCCCGTAGAACGGCTTGCCGTCGGGAGTGAGGAAGACCGTCATCGGCCAGCCGCCCCGACCGGTCATCGCCTGAACCGCCTCCATGTAGACGGCATCGACGTCGGGTCGTTCCTCGCGGTCGACCTTCACGTTGACGAACCGCTCGTTCATCTGCAGGGCGACTTCGTCGTCCTCGAAACATTCGTGCGCCATGACGTGGCACCAGTGGCACGCCGAGTAACCGACCGAGAGAAGGATCGGAACGCTGCGTTCGGTTGCTGCGCGAAACGCATCGTCACCCCACGCGTACCAGTCGACCGGGTTGTCGCGATGCTGCCGAAGGTAGGGGGAGACTTCGTTCGCGAGACGGTTCACGTCGGGATCACGCCCCGATTGCGTGGTAGCCGCCGTCGACGTGGATCATTTCGCCTGTCGTCGAGGGGAAGAAGTCCGACATCAGGGCGACACAGGTCTTGGCCACGACCGACCCGTCGTTCACGTCCCAGCCGAGGGGAGCGCGGTCATCCCACACGTCCTCGAACTTTGCGAAGCCCGGGATCGACTTGGCGGCCATCGTGCGAATCGGACCGGCAGCCACGAGGTTGCAACGGATTCCCTTGGGTCCGAGCTCGCGCGCCAGGTAGCGGTTCGTCGACTCGAATGCGGACTTGGCAACGCCCATCCAGTTGTACGCCGGCCATGCGACCGTGTTGTCGAAGTCGAGGCCGACGATCGTGCCACCGTTCGGCATCAACGGAACGAACGCATCGGCCAACGTCTTCAGCGAGAACGCCGAGATCTGTATCGCAACCGAAACGTCGGCCCAGGTTGCCGCCATCAGATCGTCGCCGAGACATGCCGCGGGCGCGAATCCGATCGCGTGCAGCACCGCATCGACCGTGCCGAAGTGATTGCGCACGGATTCACGCACGCTCTCGACGTGCGAATCATCGGTGACGTCGAACTCGAACACCTCGGCGGGTGCCGGCAGTTTGCGCGCGGTTCGTTGGGTCAGCGACAAGCCGCGTCCTGCGCCGGTGAGTACGACTTTCGCACCTTCCTGCTGGGCGAGCCGTGCCACGCCGAATGCCAGTGACGCATCGGTGAGAACGCCCGTGATCACGATCCGCTTGCCTTCGAGAATGCCCATGCGGTCGACGGTAGTTCACGCGGTGGTGCCGTGGCAGGTGCCGGTGTGCAATGCTCGGACCATGAGTACCGGTGCAGCGAGAATCGGAGTGCTCGGCGGTACCGGACCCGCGGGAACCGCCGTTGCGGCCCGCTTGGCGTCGGTCGGCTACTCGGTCGTCATCGGTTCGCGTTCGGCTGAACGCGCGGAAGAAAAGGCCGCGGAACTCCGCGGTGCTTGGCCCTCGTTTGACCTCGACCTTCGGGGTGGATCCAACGAGGCCGCAGCCGCCTGCGAAATCATCGTTCTCGCAACGCCCTGGGATTCAGCGGCGACCACCGCGAAAGAGCACGAGGCGGCGTTGCGTGGAAAGGTCGTCATCAGCATGGCGAACGCACTCGTACGCGTGGGCCACGAGTTCCAGCCACTTGTCCCGCCGCGCGGCAGCGTCGCGGCGCACGTCCAGGTCGCCGTTCCCGGTTGCAGAGTCGTGGCGGCGATGCACCACCTGCCCGCGAAGGAACTCGGACATCTCGGCGAACCCATCGACAGTGACGTGCTCATTTGCTCCGACGACAAAAGTGCGCTCGAGGCCGTGTCCGCAATCATCGATCGGATTCCCGGCTGCCGACCGCTCGATGCCGGTGAACTCTCCAACGCAACCGCGATCGAAGCATTCACCGCGGTGTTGCTGCAGTTGAACATTCGTTACAAGACGCGTGTCGCGCCGCAACTGAACGGCATCAAGGGAGATCCCCGGAAGTGATGCGCCTCTACGACACCGCCAGGCGCGAGGTCGTTCCTTTCGAACCCGGGCCCACGGTGCTGATGTACACGTGCGGAATCACCCCGTACGACGCAACGCACCTCGGCCATGCAGCAACTTTCCTCGCGTACGACGTACTGCAGCGTCGCCTCATCGACCTCGGCCACACGGTGAAGTGCGTTCGCAACGTCACCGACGTCGACGACCCGCTCTTCGCGAAGGCGCGCGAACTCGGGGTGCACTATCTCGACCTCGCCGCAGGCGAGGAAGCCCGCTTCGAGGCCGACATGGCTGCCCTCGACATGTTGCCGATGCACAGCACGCCACGGGCCTCTTCCGCAATCGCCGACATTCGTGGATTCATTGGCATGGTGCTTGACCGCGGATTCGCCTACCAAGCTGGCGGCAACGTCTACTTCGACGTCACCAAATTTCCCGACTTCGGATCGGTGTCGCATTACTCGAACGACGACATGGTCGCATTCGCCCGCGAGCGCGGCGGCAACGTCGATGACCCGCACAAACGGCACCCGCTCGACTTCGTCCTGTGGCAGACGAGCACCGGCGACGAACCCTCGTGGGACACGATGTGGGGTCCTGGTCGCCCGGGCTGGCACATCGAGTGCTCTGCCCTCGCACTGCGCGAACTCGGCACAACGATCGACCTGCACGGTGGCGGCTCCGACCTCATCTTTCCGCACCATGAATGCGAGCGGGCCCAGTCCGAAGCCGCAACGGGCCAGCCGTTCGTCCGGCACTGGATGCACGTCGCCATGGTTCACATGGACGGCCACAAGATGTCGAAGAGCCGCGGGAACCTCGTCTTCGTCGACGCCCTTCGCAAGGAGTGGGACCCGCGGGTGATCCGTCTCGGCGTGGTCGCCCACCACTACCGCAGCGAGTGGGAGTGGAACACCGGCATCATGCCGGAGGCCGCGCGCCGTCTGGCGGCGTGGGCGGCGACCCACCAAGCGGGCAAGCAGCCGGACGGGGGAGTCCTCGACTCCGTTCGCGCTCGACTCGACGACGATCTTGACAGTCCCGGTGCCATCTCCGTGATCGACGACGCGGCCGCGCGCGGCATCGACGTGACGTCCGCCGCACGTCTGATTGGTGTGGACCTGACACGTCCGTCGGCATCGATTTAGCACTCAAAAAACGCCGACGTTGGTGGCACAAACGTCACACGCATTTGACAATAAATCTCTTTCGCGTTCACAAGGACGCCCCTACCCTTGCGCAATCGTGGACAACGTGCAGAGGGCAAATGATGCGCCGCAATATCGAGGCGCGGGGGCGTTGCAGCGCCGTGTGCGTCGTGTGCTGCGTCCGACGTTCCGCGCTATGTGGCGTTTCGACCTCGACGGTTTCGATCGCCTACCAACCGACGGGCCGGCGATTCTCTGCCCGAACCATGTCAGCTTCCTCGACAGCGCGTTTCTCATGATGATGGTCCCGCGATCGATCAGTTTCGTCGGCAAAGCCGAGTACATGGATTCTTGGAAGACGCGTCACCTCTTTCCCGCGATGGGGATGATTCCGATCGACAGGTCCGGTGGTGACAAGAGTGCGGCAGCGCTCGACGCAGCCGAGGCCGTGCTTCGGCGCGGTGAGTTGTTCGGCATCTTCCCCGAAGGCACGCGCAGTCGCGACGGAATGCTGTACAAGGGTCGTACCGGTGCCGCGCGCCTCGCGCTGAAGGTCGGTTGTCCGATCATTCCCGTCGGCATCGTCGGTACGCGCGAAATCCAGCCGCCTGACTCGGTCGTACCGCGGGTCAACTTTCCGCGCTTCAACATGCACTGCTCGATTCGTATCGGCCAGCCGATCGACGTCTCGCGCTATGCCGACCGCGCGGCCGATCATCTCGTGTTGCGCGAAATCACCGACGAGTTGATGTTCGAGATCAGGGAACTGACCGGCCAGCAGTACCGCAACACCTACGCGTCGAAGAATGCGGCCGAAGCGGGCATCGACGGCGCTCGCGCCGCGGAGCACGGTCGAATTGACGAAAGCCCGGTGGTCGTCTCGCCGTAGACTGCCACCGCCATGTCGACAATCACCGTCTCTCTTCCCGATGGGTCCCCCCGCGAACTGGCGGCTGGGTCGACGGCCGCCGACCTTGCTGCGTCAATCGGGTCACGCCTCGCAAAGGCGGCGGTTGCCGCAGTCGTGAACGGATCCGAAGTTGACTTGGGCTTTCCGCTTCAGGACGGTGCAAAAGTCGCGATCGTCACCGCCGACAGCGACGAAGGGCGCCACGTGCTACGCCACTCAACAGCCCACGTGCTCGCGCAGGCGGTGACTCAACTCATCCCGGGGGCAAAATTCTCGATCGGACCCGCCATCGAGGACGGCTTCTACTACGACTTCGACCTGCCTGACGGCCGGACGTTCTCGGAAAACGACCTGCAACAAATCACGGCAAAGATGAAAGAGATCGTCGCCGCTGACCAGCCCTTCGTGCGCTCCGAAGTTGGTGTCGACGAGGCCCTGCGACTGTTCGCAGACCAGCCGTACAAGTGCGAAATCATCCAGCGCGTCACCGCGGGTGCCGCCGACGGCGCCGACCAGGGCGAAGTCGGGGGAGGCGAGACGATCAGCGTGTACCGCAACTCCGATGCATTCGTCGACCTTTGCCGTGGGCCGCACGTGCCGTCGACATCGAAGCTCGGGCATTTTGCGTTGATGAAGGTCGCCGGCGCGCACTGGCGTGCGTCGGAAAAGGGTCCGATGCTGCAGCGCGTCTATGGCACCGCGTGGGAATCGAAGTCGGCACTGGAAGAGCATCTGCACCGTCTCGCCGAGGCTGAAAAACGCGATCACCGGCGGCTTG
>CAYFNP010000026.1:0-2079 GCA_964344425.1 uncultured Bifidobacterium sp.
ACGTGAAAGACATCGCGACCGAGGTCGACGCCGACCTGCTGGCATTCGAAGACGGTCGCATCGGCCGTCAGGAAATTCCCGTCGAGTTCCATCTCGAATCCACGAACACCGGAATCGTCGTGAACGGCCGGGTCTCCGCGGCATTCCACGACCGGTGCAAACGTTGTCTTCGCGACGTCGACGCCCGCATCACGGTTCCCATTGCCGAGCTGTACCAACGCGAACCAACCGACCCCGACGCGTATCCGCTGACGGGCGAGCAGTTGGACCTTGCACCGCTCGTGCGCGAACACGTTCTCCTTGCGCTGCCCGACGCGCCGCTGTGCCGACCCGATTGCCCGGGCCTCTGCCCGGTCTGCGGTGCCGACAAGTCCGACCCCGCCGAGGCGAACTGCGGATGCGCCACGACCACCGTCGACCCCCGCTGGGCCGCCCTCGAGGGGCTTCGGGGTGCGGTTCCCGACGACTCCTCGGGCGGGTAGGCGAAAACCGCGCGCCCGCCGATAACCTCACGGGGCGCAATAATCACGTCCGACGGAGAACATCGTGGCTGTACCGAAGAAAAAGAAGTCCAAGGCGAAGACCCACAGCCGCAAGTCCGCCAACATGCGCGTCGGTCTGCCCTCGCGCAGCGTGTGCCCGCGTTGCAACGCCGCGAAGAAGCCGCACGTGGTGTGCGGTTCGTGCGGTTGGTACAAGGGTCGCACGGCCGTCGACGTCGCCTAGTCGTAGTCGTCCGACTTGAGTCCCGTGAACCTTCCCGTCGCGGTCGACGCACTCGGTGGCGACAAGGCCCCCGACGAAATTCTCCAGGGCGTTCTCGACGCTGTCGCCGCCGGCATCTCCTGCGCGGTCGTCGGGCCCGAAAACTTGGCCTCGCTCACGAAGCTCGACATCTCATCGTTGCCGCTGATCCCTGCGAGCGAGGTCATCGCGATGGACGAAGATCCCGCCGGCGGCGTTCGACGCAAAAAGGACTCCACGCTCGTTCGTGCCGCCGAGGCCGTGCGCGATGGCAAGGCATCGGCCATGATCTCGGCCGGCAACACCGGGGCAACCATGGCGTCGGCTCTTTTGCGCATGGGTCGCGTGAAAGGTGTCAACCGTCCGGCGATCGCCACGCCGGTTCCCGTGCCAGGACACACTCCGACGGTGCTGCTCGACGCCGGTGCCAACGCCGAGGTGCAGGCCGATTGGCTCGTTCAGTTCGGCGTGATGGGGTCGATCTACGCCGAGCGTCGGTTCGGCATCACGAAACCCCGCGTCGGATTGCTGTCGATCGGCGAGGAGCCCGGCAAGGGTGACAGCCTTCGCAAAGAGGCATACGAGTTGATGGCCGGCGCGCCCGGCATCAATTTCATCGGCAACGTCGAAGGTCGCGACATCATGACGCCCGATGTCGATGTCGTCGTCACCGACGGATTCACCGGCAACGTCGTTCTGAAGACCCTCGAGGGCAGCCTGAAGACCGTTGTCAAGGCGCTCTTCGCTGCTTTTGGTTCAAGCCCCGACCTGAAGGTGCACGCCGACGCGCTGCTGCCGGCACTTCTTCCGCTGTACGAATCACTCGACCCCGATACCTACGGTGGGGCGGTTCTTCTCGGCGTCGACGGTGTTTGCATCATCTCGCACGGCTCGTCCTCGGCGCGCGCGATGCTGAACGGAATCAAAGTGGCCAAGGAAATGGTCGACTCGCAGATGGTCGAGGCCATCAGGTCGGCCATCGGTCTAATCTCGCAGTCGTCGTAGAGCGCGCGACCCGTCGCTCGGAAGGGAAGCAGAACATGGCATCGATCGACCGTGCGGGAATCTTCGCGATCGTCCGCGACCAGTTGTCGGAAATCCTCGAAATCGATCCGGGTGCGATCTCCGAGGGGCAGTCCTTCGTCGACGATCTCGACGCTGACTCGCTGGCCCTCATCGAACTCGTCGAGGCACTCGAAGAGGAACTCGCCGACATCGTCGCCGACTTCCGCATCGATGACGAAGACCTGCAGGACCTGAAGACCGTTCGTGACGCAGTGGACTACGTCTATGGACGTGTCTCATCCGGATCCTGACGCGCTCGCGCGTCTCGCC
>CAYFNP010000026.1:2179-12544 GCA_964344425.1 uncultured Bifidobacterium sp.
GAAGACGCAGCCGGTGGGCGCGACAAGACATCGATTCTTTCCGATGCGTTCGAGGCCGTCATCGGGGCGGTCTATCTCGATGGCGGACCCGCGGTCGCCTACGAAAAGGTGAAGCGCTTGATGCTTCCCGCCATGCGGCGCGCACTGCCCGACATCGACAGCCTCGATGCAAAGACCGTGTTGCAGGAACGCGCCTCGCGTCTCGGGTCGCCCGCGCCCCGTTACGACGTGACGAGCGAGGGGCCCGACCACGCAAAGACGTTCACCGCACGTGTGCTGGTCGGTTCGGTGTCGGCCGAGGGCACGGGGCCCTCGAAGAAGAACGCCGAGCAACAAGCGGCCCAAAGGGCGTTGGCATTGCTGCCGGTGCCTTCACCGGACCAGAACTGAAGTGCCCGAGTTACCCGAAGTCGAAACGGTCAGGCGAAGCGTCGACGCGGCCGTCGTTGGCGCGCGAGTGGCGAGTGTCGACATCGGCCGTCTGCGCAGTGTCCGTCGTACGGGCCCCGGAGTCGTGCGCGCCGGGCTGATGGGCGAGACCTTCGTTGCCACCCGTCGCCGGGGGAAATACCTGCTCTTCGATCTGTCGAACGGCAACTCGATGATGGTTCACCTGCGGATGAGCGGTCGGCTGCTTCTTGCCGAACCCGACTCACCGCGCGAAGCACACACGCACGTCGTGATCCGCCTCGAGCGGGATGGCGCGACGCCGGTCGATCTTCGCTTCGTCGATCCACGAACGTTCGGTGAGGTTGTGGTTTTCAATCCCGATGACGACCTCGTCCCTGAAATCGACCGACTCGGCCTTGACCCACTCGTCGACGAGTTCGATTTCGCGGCCTTCCGTGCCGCCATCGGGAAGAGGGCGAGGGGATTGAAGGCAACGTTGCTCGATCAAACCGTCATTGCGGGGATCGGGAACATCTACGCCGACGAAATTCTGCACCGGGCGAAACTGCGGTGGGACCGGCGCGTCGATTCCCTCGATACCCGCCGTCTGCGGCTTCTGCACGGGGCCGTCGTATCGGTGATCGACGAGGCGGTGGCTGCGGGCGGCTCGACGCTCGCCGACACCCAGTACGTCGATGCGCTCGGCCGGGAGGGCATCTTTCAGACCGAGCATCGGGTGTACGCGCGCGAGGGTGAGCGCTGCATCACCTGTGGCAAAGGGGTCATCCGCCGCGTCACCGGGGCGGGCCGTTCCACGCATTTTTGCCCCGTTTGCCAGCGCTGACGGAGTACCCACGAAATCGGCCCGATCTTGTAAGTTCGGATCGCTGTGTTCCTCAAGTCCCTGACCCTGAAGGGTTTCAAGTCCTTCGCCGACACCACGGTGATGGAACTGGAACCGGGAGTCACCGTCGTCGTCGGCCCCAACGGCTCGGGCAAGTCGAACGTCGTCGACGCCATCGCGTGGGTTCTTGGTGCCCAGGCGCCATCGTCGGTGCGCAGCCAGAAGATGGACGACGTCATCTTCGCGGGAACCGACAAGCGTCCGGCGCTTGGTCGTGCCGAGGTGATGCTGACGATCGACAACTCGGCGGGCTTGCTGCCGATCGAATTCACCGAAATCACCGTCGGTCGCACTCTCTTCAGGTCGGGTGAAAGCGAGTACTCCATCAACGGTGTCGAGTGCCGCCTGCTCGACGTACAGGAACTGCTGTCCGATGCGGGTGTCGGTCGACAGCAACACGTCATCATCAGCCAGGGCCAGATCGACGCGGTGTTGAACGCCCGTCCGGAAGACCGCCGCGCGATCATCGAAGAGGCCGCGGGTGTTCTCAAGTATCGCAAGCGCAAGGAAAAGGCCGAACGACGGCTCGACAGCACCGAGGCGAACCTGCTGCGCGTACAGGATCTCATCCGCGAAGTTCGTCGCCAACTTCGACCGCTCGAACGTCAGGCCGAAGCCGCTCGGCGTCACGGCGAACTCGTCGCCGAACTGAAGACCCTGCAGATCTTCGTTGCGGGTCGCGACATCGCATCGACGCGTGCGCGACTGGTCACGCTTGCCGGCGACAAGGCGCAGGCGTCGACGAACGAGCAAACCCTGCGGGCGAAGCTCGCCGAACTCGACACAATCGTGCTCTCGTCCGAGGCGGAACTCACCGCGCTCGGTGACACCGGCATCAGCGACCGTCTCGTGCGCGTCGAGCAATTGCGCGAGCGGGCCAGGGGACTGGCTGCGCTGCTCGCCGAGCGCCGCAGGTCGATGGAGCGTGATCGCAGTCAGTTCATGGACTCCGACGTGATGGCGTCGCTCGAGTCCGATGCCGCGTCGCTGAGTTCCGAACTCGACTCGATCGAGGCGGAACTCGCACTCGTCGAGCCCGAACGGCGCGCCCTCGAAATCGACGAGGCGGACTTCGCCGCGCGTCGCGAGGTTGCAGGCGACGACGACACCCCCGAGATGCCCGTTCCGGTTGCGGCAAGTGCGGCCGCCGAGGTTCGCGGTGAGTTGCGCACTCTGCGTGCCAACGACGAGCGCGATCGTGCGGAACTGCAGCGCGTTGCGACCCGAATCGCGCAATTGGACGACCGCGCGCTGCGTCTCGCCGCCGATATCGAACGTCTCGCCAATGAATACGAATCCGCCGAAGGTGCCGCGGCGCGGATCGAGGACGAGGTTCGCGGACAATCCGAGCGGCGTTCTGCGGCCGAGAACGCACTCGATGGTGCAACTCGCGCCGATGCCACGGCGGGCGCCGAGTTGGCACATTGGACCGCGCGAGTCGAAGTTTTGCGCGAGGCCCTCGAGATGGCGCGCAGTCGCGCCGGCCTTCAGCATCTCTCCGAGGTGGCCGGCGTCGTCGGTGCACTCGTCGATCTCATCCGCATCGACGACGGGTGGGACGCCGCGGTGCACGCCGCACTCGGTGACGCGGTCGCAGGAATCGTCATGCGTGACGCTGCCTCGGCGCGCGCAGCACTCACGAGTCTCGACACGCGCAACGTGAACGGCGCGGTTCTGGCGCTTGGCGGTGCCGTGCGGTCCGCACAGAGCGTTCCCGCCGGAGCGCGCGCGGTGCGCGGCTACGTCCACGTTCCGCCGGGCCCCGACGCTGCGGGTCTCGGTGCGTTGCTCGACTCATTGCTCGCCGACAGCGTCGTTGCCGATTCGTGGGGGGCCGCGGTCGACATCGCGCTCGCCAATCCCGCGGTGCGCGTCGTCACGCAACGCGGTGACAGTTTCACTTCGACGGGTTGGCGCCTCGGGGGACAAGCCGATGCGGTGACCGCGGCCGCGCTCGATGATGCGCTCGTTCGCCAGTCCACGGCCACGCTCGATGCCGAGCGGCGCTCGTCCGAACTTGCCCGCGCGCGTGCCGAGGTGCAGTCGTCGCGTGAATCGCTGGCCGGCCTCGAGCGCCGCCACGAGCAGTTGACGCGAGCACGGCTGGCTGCTGCCGACACGTTGCAGCGCGTCACCGCCGAACGCCGTGAGGTGATCGCAGAACTCGATGCCGTTCGTTCGCAGCGCGATGACGTCTCGGCGCGCGTCGAACGCGCCTCAACGCGCCTCGCCGAACTCGAAGCAGTCCTGCCACGCCTCGAGGCCGACGAAGCCCTCGAAGCCGAGACGATGCGTGCGATCGGTGCCGCCCGCGCAGGCCTCGATTCCGAAGCCTCGAGACTCGCGCTACGACGCAAGGACCTCGAGGTCAAGTCCGTGGGCCTGATCGAGAGGAAGCAGTTCGTCCAGCGTCGCCTCGAAGAGACCGAATCCCGGCTCACCGCCGACGCCGAAGCGCGCGCACAGGCCGCCGACCAGCGCACCCGTCTGCAGCGTTCGCTCGACGCCATCGTCCGCCTCAGTGACCTGGTCGACAGGCACCGCATTGCCACCGAAGGTTTGCTCGTCGAATTGCACGAGGCGCGTCGCAAGCAGAGCGACGAGGTCCGCGAGGTGGCCGCGCGACTCGACTCCGCCCGTCGCGAACGTGCCGCAAACGAGCGTGAACTCGACGAACAACGCGAGCGCAGCCGTCGCGTCGAAATCGAGGAAGCCGAGGTGCGCATGCGCCTCGAGGCATCGGTCGATGCCCTGCGCCGCGACCTCGAGGTCGAGCCCGAAGTTGCCGAAGCCGCCGAAGTGCCGATGCTCCCCGAGGGGGTCACCGCGGTTGCACGCGTGCGCGAACTCGAACGCGAGCTTCGCCTGATGGGCCCCATCAACCCCCTTGCCCTGCAGGAATTCACCGAACTGCAGAAGCGCCACGAGTTCCTCGAGGCGCAATTGGAGGACGTGCGCAGCACGCGCCGCGACCTGTTGCGCGTCATCAAGGCCGTCGACGAAGAGATTCAGAGTGTTTTCGGAACTGCATTCAATGACGTTGCCCAGAACTTCCGTGATCTCTTCGGGATGCTCTTCCCGGGCGGTTCGGGCAAGTTGACGCTGACGCTTCCCGAGGACCTGCTGAACACGGGTATCGAAGTCGAGGCCAAACCCGGCGGCAAGAACGTGAAGAAGTTGTCGTTGCTGTCCGGTGGCGAGAGGTCACTCACCGCACTGGCGTTCCTCTTTGCGGTCTTCCGCAGCCGCCCGTCACCGTTCTACGTGATGGACGAAGTCGAGGCCGCCCTCGACGACGTCAACCTGAACCGTTTCCTTGGTCTGCTCGCCGAATTCCGCCGCGATGCGCAGTTGCTCGTCGTCAGCCACCAAAAGCGCACCATGGAAGCAGCCGACTGTCTGCTTGGTGTCACCATGCAGCCGGGCGGGTCGTCCAAGGTCATCGTCGAGCACGCCGGCAATACGGCGTCCTGACCCGGGGTCGAGAACATGGACAACGCACCCATCATCATCCTCGTCCTCATCGGACTCGTCGTCGCCTTCGGCATCGGCGTCGTCATCGTCAACCGTCGGCGCGCACAGACCGTGCTGCCGCCCGAGCCAGCACCTGCGCCACGCATCGAACGCCCACCGGTCACCGTCGAAACAGTTGCACCCGTCACCGTTGTTCAAGAAGAAGTTGTCGAAGAAGAAGTCGAAGAAGCGGTCGAGGTCGTTGAACCGGTCCGGCCACGGCGACGCTTCGCGAAAGCCGCGGGTGTGTTCACCGGCGCATTCGCCGGCGTGCGGGCCAAGGACAAGATCGCCGATGAAACCTGGGACGACCTCGAAGAGACGCTGTTGCGGGCCGATGTCGGCCTTGGCGTGACGACCGCGCTTCTCGAGGCATTGAAGACGCGCGTGGCGAAGAAGGAGATCGCGGACCCGACTGCGTTGTTGGAGGCGCTGCAGGCCGACATGTCGGCCCAACTCAGTGCAAACGACCGCGCGTTGGTCTTCGACGCAAACGTGAAGCAGCCGAACATCTGGTTGTTCGTCGGCGTGAACGGTGTCGGCAAGACGACGTCGATCGGCAAGGTCGCATCCGTGCAGAAGCGAGCCGGACGCAAAGTCTTGCTCGCCGCTGGCGACACCTTCCGCGCGGCCGCCGGAGAACAGCTCGAGACGTGGGCCGGTCGCGCAGACGTTCCGATCGTCCGTGGCGCCGAAGGGGGAGACCCGAGCGCGGTCATCTTCGACGCGGTGCAAAGTGCTGCGGCGCGCGGCTGCGACCTGGTTTTGGCCGACACGGCGGGTCGTCTGCAGAACAAGACCAACCTGATGGAAGAACTGAAGAAGGTTCGTCGGGTCGCAGAAAAGGAAGCCGGAACCGTGACCGAGGTGCTGCTGGTCGTCGACGCAACGACCGGCCAGAACGGTCTCTCGCAGGCCGCGCAGTTCGCCGAAGCAACGAACGTCACCGGTGTCGTGCTGACCAAACTCGACGGGTCCGCGAAAGGCGGCATCGTCTTTGCGATCGAGACCCAGCTCGGCATTCCGGTGAAGCTGGTCGGTCTTGGTGAGTCGATCGATGACCTCGTTCCCTTCGACCCCGACGAATACGTGAGGGAACTCTTCGACATCGAGGCGTGACGTTCCTCACCGACACAACGGTGTCATGCAGAGGGCGAAACGCGGGCGTAGGGTTCGTGACATGAACCCCCGCAGATTTTCGATGTCCGTGTTGTTTGGCTTGATTGCGTTGTCGGCATGCGGTGGAACCGAGGACGCTGCTGAGCCGATCAGCTTTTCGTTCAACCAATCGTCGCGGTCGGCAACGGCGGGTCTCGCGGCGGGTGAGGCGACGTCTGACGCGGCGATGGCACCGAAGATGGGCCTCGCTCCGTATTCGGTGAAGTACGTGGTCGAAGGCGACTTGCCCGCACTCGACGACGACGCGCAGTCGTGGAAGTCGTCGAAAGCCCCGACGAAGAAGCAGATGACGGCGGTCGCGCGTGCACTCGGCGTCGAAGGTGATCTTGAAGCACGGCCGGCCGATCAGGGTGGAGGCTTCGTCGTGGGCCCGACCGACGGTTCGGCGCCCAGCCTGTCGTTCAACGACAGGAAGGTCGACCCGGCGAACTCGTGGTACTACTCCGCGGCGTGGGAAGCGCGTTCGTCGATTGCGACCGAACCCGCCGCGACTCCGTCCGATTCCGTGTCTTCTGAACCCGTTGCGCCCGACGAAATGAAGAAGCCCGAGAATCTGCCGACCAAGGACGAGGCGCGTGACAAGGCGAAGGACGTCCTCGACGCGGCGGGAGTCGACGTTCGCGACGACGACTTCGAGGTCTACGCCGACGACTGGGGTGTATCGGTGACGGCGTGGTTGCACGTCGGTTCGGTGCGTGTTCCGTATTCGTGGTCGTTCGGGTTCGGCGAAAACGGCAAGTTCACCTGGGCGTCGGGCAATCTGCTCGACTTCGACAAGGGCCCGAAGTTTCCCCGCGTCGGAGCCACGGCTGCAGTCGAGCGTCTCGGCGACCCGAAGTACTCGGGTTGGTACGGCTATGGCGCCATGACACGAGGTGTTGCGGATACTGCAGTCGCTTTGCCCGAAGCGTCGGTCGGTGCCGCAACGAAGGACGCCGTCACGTCCGACACCGTCACGTCCGACAGCGTCGCACCGATCGAACCCGTTGTGCAGGAAGTCGTCATCACCGGTGTGAAGGAATCGTTGACGTCGATCTTCGACACCGAAGGAGTTGCATGGTTGGTGCCGTCGTACGAGTACACGGTGAAGGACGGCTACACGGTCAGCGTGCTCGCGATCACCGACGAGTTCATCGACCAGACGTCGGGTGCCGACACGACCGACCCCGCCATCTTGCCGACTCCCGCGACCGACGGTGGCGGTTCGGTTTCGGGTTCGTCGGGAGGCTCCGACGGTTCGTCGACCGGTGGTGGGTCACCGGCAGTCGACGTGCCCGCGTTGTCGATGGACGAAGCGCAGAAGCTGGTCGGTCTCGCCGAGGACGAGGCGACGAAGGTTGCCGAGTCGAACGGCTGGATCGTTCGGGTTGGCGCGCGCGACGGCGAGCAGTTCTCCTTGACGATGGATTTCGTGTCCAACCGTGTGACGTTGACGATCGAGGCGGGAAAGGTGACCGGCGTAGCCGTTGGGTAGCCTCTCGGGCGTCATGTTCGACAGCCTGAGTTCGAAGTTCGAGTCGATCCTCAAGAAGGTCCGCGGCAAGGGCCGTCTCACCGAGGCCGACGTCGACGAGGTCCTGGGCGAGATACGCGCCGCACTTCTCGACGCCGACGTGAACGTGTCGGTCGCGCGCACGGTCGTTGCGCGCATCCGCGACAAGGCCGTGGGCGCCGAGCTGTCGAAGGCCCTCGACCCCAGCCAGCAGATCGTCAAGATCGTCAACGAGGAACTCACCGCGATCCTCGGTGGCGAAACACTCAAGATCACGTACGCGAGCAAGCCGCCGACGGTGGTGCTGATGGCCGGTCTGCAGGGATCGGGCAAAACCACCAGCGCGGCGAAGTTGGCGCGTTGGTTCAAGTCCCAGGGTCGCCAGCCGTTGTTGGTCGGAGCCGACCTGCAGCGTCCGGCCGCAGTGGAACAGCTGCGCACGCTCGGTCGCCAGATCGACGTCCCCGTTTTCTCCGAGCCGGGCGACCCGGTATCCACCGCGACGCGGGGTCTTGCCGAGGCGCGACGCATCGGCCGCGACGTGCTCATCGTCGACACCGCGGGTCGTCTTGCCATCGACGCCGAGTTGATGGACGAAATTCGTCGCATCAGCGATGCGGTCCAGCCGAACTACACGTTCCTCGTCATCGACGCGATGACCGGCCAGGACGCAGTCAACACCGCCGAGGCATTCAACGCGACGCTCGAAATCGACGGCGTCATCCTGTCGAAACTCGACGGCGATGCACGCGGTGGTGCGGCACTTTCGGTCAAGGAAGTCATCGGCAAGCCGATTGCATTCGCCGCAACGGGCGAAAAGATCGACGCGTTCGAACAGTTCCACCCCGACCGCATGGCGGGCCGCATTCTCGGCATGGGCGACATGCTCACCCTCATCGAACAGGCCGAGCAGGTCTTCGAGAAGGAAGAAGCCGAAGCCGCCGCGGCAAAGATGTTCGAAGGCGAGTTCACGCTCGAGGACTTCCTCGAACAACTGCAACAGGTGAAGAAGATGGGTCCCATTTCGGGGATCATGGGAATGCTGCCGGGGATGCCGAAGGAACTGAAGAACGCCGAGATCGGAGACGATCAGGTCAAGGTCACCGAGGCAATCATCAGGTCGATGACGCCCGAAGAGCGTCGCAACCCCGAGATCATCAACGGCTCACGCCGCACCCGCATCGCCAAGGGCAGCGGAACCACGGTTCCCGACGTCAACCGACTCGTCAAGCAGTTCTCCGAGATGCAGCGAATGATGAAGCAGATGGGTGGTCTCGCCGGACGCGCCGGCAAGGCGGGCAAGAAGGGCAAGCCGCCCAAGATGAACCCCGTCAAAGTGGCCAAGGCGATGAAGCAGATGGGGGCGGGTGACTTGGCAGGACTCGGCCTTCCGGGCATGCCCGGACAGCCCGGTGGGAAAAACGGGGAAGCCTTCCCCGATTTTCGGGACTTCCGATAGCCTTTCCCAGTCCAGTCGTGGCCAAGTCGTGCCGCGGCGACCCAGTTGCAGGAGTGTTCATGTCAGTCAAGTTGCGTCTCACCCGGGTCGGAAAGACCAAGCAGCCGCAGTACCGCATCATCGTCGCCGACGAGCGTCGCTCGCGTGACGGTCGTTTCATCGAGATTCTCGGTCAGTACAACCCGCGCCAAGAGCCGTCGCTCCTCAACGTCGACAACGACAAGGCCGTCGCGTGGCTGAAGCAGGGTGCGCAGCCCACCGAGCGTGTGCGCAAGTTGCTCGAGATCTCGGGTGCGTGGGGGCAGTTCACCGCCTCGAAGAGCGCGAAGTGACGAACGGTTCGAATCTGGTCCCGGCACCCACGGCGACGGCGGTCCTGCAACACGTCGTTCGCTCGATTGTCGACGATCCCGATGCGGTCAGCGTCGACGCCAGGGAAGAAGACGACAGGGTTTACCTCGAAGTCCGCGTCGGGTCGGGCGACCTTGGTCGCGTGATCGGCCGCCGCGGTCGCACTGCACAGAGCATCCGCACCGTCGTGCGGGCCGCGGCCAGCCGCGACGGCGTCGACGTCGACGTCGACTTTGTTGATGAATGACCGCAGTTGATGAATGACGCAGCCTGACGGCCTCCTCGAAATCGGCCGTCTCGGTCGCCCGCACGGGGTGCGCGGCGAGATCTATCTCAGCCTCGTCTCCGACCGTCCCGAACGGCGGCGTGCCGGCGCCCAAATGTGGATTGCGGGTGCGTGGCGCACGATCCTGCGTATCCGGCCCTCGAACGAGCGATTCCTCGTGGTCTTCGACGGTCTCGATGTCCGCGAAGAGGCCGCGAAACTGACCAACGCGGCGGTCTACGGCGAGCCCATCGACGACCCGACGGCATTGTGGGTGCACGAACTCGTCGGATCCCGGGTGGTCGGCGCCGACGGTACCGAGTACGGAACGTGCGCCGCGGTCATCGACAACCCCGCGCACGCAATCATCGAAACCGATCGCGGTGTTCTTGTTCCTGTTCCGTTTGTCACCGCCCACGGCGGGGGAGTCGTCACGGTGGATCCCCCCGAGGGACTGATCGACTTGCAGGACGGTGACTGATGCGCATCGACGTCTTCAGCATCTTCCCGCAGATCGTCGACGACTTTGCATCGGCGAGTCTTCTCGGCAAGTCACGTGAGTCGGGAATCCTCGACCTGCGCGCACACGACATTCGCGACCACGCTCACGACGTGCACCGCAGCGTCGACGACACGGTGTTCGGCGGCGGTGCGGGCATGCTGATGCGTTCCGAGCCGATCTTCGACGCGGTCGAGTCGGTTTCTCCGCCGCGACCGCTGCTGCTTCTCGGTCCGGGCGGCGACCGCTTCGATCAGACGATGGCGCGGCGTCTTGCCGAACTCGACGGGTTCAGCATTCTCTGCGGTCGCTA
>CAYFNP010000027.1:0-12328 GCA_964344425.1 uncultured Bifidobacterium sp.
TGTGGGCAAGCACCTCGACGAAGAACCCCTCGTATCCCGACACCTTGTACGTCGATGAACTGATCGGACCCTTCACGGTCAATACGCTCCCCGACGAAACACTCGAGGCCTTCGACGACCACGGTCGCCTCGAGCGTCGCATCGACGCCGGTGTCGACGAGGCGGAACGGGTCTGGTCAGAGCTCGATGCTGCGGGAATCGACATGGGTGAGGTCGCGGACAAGCTCGAGCGAGAAGGAGTCGCGTCGTTCCAGAAGAGCTTTGTCGACCTGATTGCCGTGCTCGCGGAACGGGTCCGATCGGACGGGTCGAACGGGAGATCGTGACCGACACACCGGAGCCCCCTCGTTCGCAGGACGACGATTTACGAACGGAGATCGAAAAGTTTCTCGCCTCGAATCCGTCGGGTCTCGACCGAAAGATCATGACCCAGACGGTGCGGGATCTGCGTTCTGCGTTCTCGCTTCTGGGACAACTCGACGGAACGCCGAAGGTGACGATTTTCGGTAGCGCGCGTACGGAGCCGAACGATCCCCTGTACCAACAAACCGCTCGAGTGGCCGGCGAGCTTGCCGCTCAGGGTTGGATGGTCATCACCGGCGCTGGTCCGGGAATCATGGAGGCGGGAATGATCGGTGCCGGTCGCGAGAGCAGCATCGGCGTTTCGATTCAATTGCCGTTCGAGAACGAGGCGAATCCGATCATCGCCGGCGACGACAAGCACATCGCGCTCAAATACTTCTTCACCCGCAAATTTGCTCTGACGAAGGGTTCCCAGGCCTTCATCTGCATGCCGGGCGGATTTGGCACTCTCGACGAACTCTTCGAACTGCTGACACTCACCCAAACGGGCAAAGGGACACCGGTACCGATCGTGCTGCTCGACGTTCCGGGAGACACGTACTGGCGGCAGGTCGACGACTTCGTGCGCGACCAGATGTCAAGTCGTGGCCTGATCTCGCCCGAGGATAGGTCCCTGTATTTCGTCACGAACGACGCGATCGCCGCGGCAACCGAGGTGACCGCGTTCTATTCGAACTACCACTCGCTTCGATTCGTCGGAACACGTCTGTACATTCGCGTCCGACGTCAACCCAGCGATGGTCTGCTCGCGCGCCTGAACGCCAACTTCGGTCACCTCTGTACCGAGGGATCGTTCACCGTCGAGTCTCCCCACGCCGCGGAGCTTCGCGACAGAGACAACCTCGACCTGTTCCGCATCGCTTTGAAATTTGACCGGCGGTCATTCGGCGAACTTCGCGGTGTGATCGACACGATCAACGACCGTCGTCTGAACTGATCCCCTTCAACGTGGAGATGGCTTTTTCAACCGCGCGTCGCGCCTTTTGGACCTCGCGTTCTTGACGCAGCGCTGACGTCTCGCCATCGATCGCGTCCGACACAAGCTCGCTCGCAGCGTCGGCAAGCGATTCGCTGACCGCTTCGAGCTGTCCGATCTCTCTTTCGAAACTCTTCCCCACTGGCGATCGACGCTAGTCCGACGGATCGAAGAATTTGGACGACAGAACGCCCATCCCCCGGGCGACGATCTGAATCGGATGGAGCACTCGCAGATGGTCCACGTCGCCGGGTCGATGCGAAATGAGGTGCCCGGTGCAGCCGGGATTAGCCGACGAGACGCAGAAGGTGTCCGCCCGCAGAACCGAACGAACCGCATCGAACTTTCGCTCGGCCAAACGAGAAGCCTCGTCGGGGTGCGAGAGCGAGTAGGCGCCACCGGCACCGCAGCACAAGCCGTCGTCGGGCAACGCCGAAACCTCGACGAAGCGAGACATCGCGCGATGTGCTGCGACATGAGATCCGAGGAGATTTCGTGAATGACAGGCGTCGTGCGCGACCACGTGGCCCGGGATTCGCTCGTCGTGGGGCCAGACTCGATTGCTCAGAGCATCGTCCACAAAGGTCATCAGATCGCGCGCGCGGGACGTGAGTGTCGCCAAATGAGCGCCGCAACCGGCCGAATTCACCAGAAGAGGTATCTCGCCATCACGCGACGAGAACCTGTGTTCGAATGCCTCGGCGCGCTTCACGAGCCCGGCGTGCCGGTGCAATGCACCGCAACAGTCGCGCGGGTCCGAGGTGATCACGTCGTAGCCCAGATCCTCCAACACCGCAATGCTCGCTTCGTGCACATCCGAGTACCACTCGTTCATGACGCAACCCACGAAAAGTTCGACGACCGGCCGATCAGTTGCCGTCCCATGTGCGGACGCGTGGCGTGCCGCGGTGGGTCGTCGACGCCACCGCATCTGCGGCAGACCGAGTCGCGACGGCAACAGGCCGGTCTTCTGGGCAACGAAGACCATCCGTGAGGCCAACCGCAAGAGGCGTGGACGGCCGAGTGGCATCAAGGTCAGACTTCGCAAGAGCCGCCGGCGAAGCGACTGCGCCGCCAATTGCGCCATCACGGGCTCGATGATCCGGTCGTAACGAACTCCCGACGGACAGGCAGGCAGACAACCCATGCACTGCACGCAACTCTCGAGCGCGCTTGTCACCGCGTCTGTGAGTTCGAGTTCGCCGGATCTGACGGCGTTGACGAGAGAGATTCTCCCCCTCGGGCTGAACTCGTCACGCCCCGATATGCGGTATGTCGGGCAATGTGGCAGGCACAAGCCGCAGGACACGCACGACACGAGGTCGGTCTCGTCGACGTCGAAGAAATGGGTTGACTTGGTTGTGTTCACACAAGGCCCCATTCGACCGAGATCGTCGGAGACAGCCTGTTCGCCGGATCGAAAGCGCTCTTCAGACGCCGACAGACCTGCATGACGGCCGGATCGGGTGCGACGACGCGGGCCGCGGGTTCGGCAAGTGCCCAGAGTTCGACGTCGGTCGGTTTTGGCACCTCGCGGAAGCCTTCGAGCAGCGCCGCCTGATCGTCGACATCATCCGGATGCCCCTCGAGATTCACCAAAACTTCGTCAGTCGGCGTCTTTCGCGTCGGGTCGACGGCAACGGGACAGATTGCCGACGGCTCGTAGAGGAGATCGGTATGGCCGCTGCCGGCGAACCAACGGCTGCACTGCGGGATCGGCTCGGTGCGCATCGTGACTTCTTCGATCGTGACGAGCGTGCCGCGACTGCCAACGATGAGCTTCACGAGATCGAAGCCCGAGACGTTCTTCACCGTTGGTCCGCCGACCTTGAATCGACGGCCCTCGCCGTCGACAACGGCCATCGCGAGGACGGTGTTCGGCATGGCAGCGTTCGGTTTCTGGATCGGCAGGTTCCTCCGCGCGGAGACAGCGCCACCGAGAGTCCCAAAAGACGGAGATCTCAACCGCTGGCCGCGCGCCGCGAGCACATCGGCGAGGTCGACCATGGCGATGCCGGCTCCTGCTCGGACGATCAGTTCGCCGGGGTCGAATTCGATGACCTCTGTAGACAACGACGCGGACCGACTCATGTCGCCGGCCCACAGTCGGTGTTGTCGGCGCAACTGGCCGGACTGGGGATGACCTTGCCGGGGTTGGCCAACCCCGAAGGATCGAAGGCCTTTCGGAGTTTCGCCTGCGCGGCAAGGCTCTCGTCGTCGAACATGAGTCCCATGTAGTCGCGCTTCTCGAGGCCGATCCCATGCTCGCCGGAAAGCACGCCGCCCGCCGCCAGCGACGCCTTCACGATCGCTTCGCCCGCACGATGTACCCGATCGATGATCCCCGGCACCCGACGGTCAAACATCAGCAGAGGATGAAGGTTGCCGTCGCCCGCGTGAAAGACGTTCATGACCTGCAAATCTTCGCTTGCAGCGATCTCGCCGACGCGTCCGAGAACCTCTGCCAGCCGCTTTCGCGGCACGACCGTGTCGTGAAGGTAATAGTTGGGCTGAATTCTTGCGATTGCGCCGAATGCAGTCTTGCGGCCCTTCCACACGAGCAGCCGCTCGTCTTCGGTGACGCAGCGTCGCACAGAGGTCGCGTCGTGGGCCTTGCACAGTTCGAGGCATTGCGACGCATCGGCCTCGACCCCGTGACGCAGCCCTTCGACCTCGATGATCAGCAGCGCGCCCGCATCGAGCGGAAATCCGGCCCCGACATATGCCTCGACCGCACGCGTGATCGGTGCGTCCATCATCTCCAGTGCGGCCGGCACGACGCCCGCGGCGATGATCGCGGTCACGGCCCGGGCGCCTGCGTCGATCGTCGGGAATCCGACAACCATCGTGGCCCGGTGCGGAGGATTCTGGGTTAGACGGACCTTGACCGCAGTTGCAACGCCGAACATCCCCTCGCTGCCGACAAACGCGCCTCGCAGGTCGAACGGAGACGAATCGGCGTCGAGAACGACGACGGAACCGTCGGTCAGCACCACCTCGACTGCCAGCACATGCGCGGCCGTGACGCCCTGCGAAAGGCAATGGGGCCCCCCGGAGTTGTTGGCCACGTTCCCACCAATTGTGCAGCTCTGCTGACTCGAAGGGTCGGGAGCGAAGTGCAGGCCCAACGAAGCGACGGCCCTCGAAAGATCCGCGTTCAGCACCCCCGGCTCGACCCAAGCCGTTCGTCCGACCGGATCAACTTCTCTGATGCGGTTCATTTTCATCAGCGATACGACGACCGCGCCGTCCGTCGGCACGGCACCGGCGGCCAGACCCGTGCCCGCACCCCTCGGTACGAACGGAGTCGCTGAAGAAACGCAATCGCGCACGACTGAAACCACTTCGTCGACGTTCGCCGGCATCAACAAACCGCCCGCGCGACCATGAAAATTCGAGGCGTCGCGCGAGACGAGCATGAGCGACGAAGGATCGACGGGTTGATCGAACACCGTCGAAGTGGACAGTTTGCGCATGTTCACCTCCCGTGTCGAAGACGCCGAACACGACAAGAGTAACCGTGCAGGCTTTATCCATTGCCGATCCGTTTTTGTCGCAACGACGACACATTCACTAGCGTGCTCCCGTGGCGAAGTCCGAAGAGGTGCACGACTGGGTGAGTTTCGAAGACCCGGAGGGCGGCCGGATGTGGATATTCGACGCGACTTACTTCCTCAGCAACTGGAAGTGCATCTACGGAGAAGGCTGCAAGGGCATCCACGAAACCGACACCACCGACGAGATGCAGGGATGCTGCAGTTTCGGGGCGCACTTCATCGACAAGGATGACGAAGCAACGGTGGTCCGATCTGCGCGCCGCCTACGCGCCGATCAGTGGCAGTTCAAATCGCGCGCAAAGACGAAAGGCTGGTGGGCCTTCGAACGGGATGGCGTCAAGAAGACCAGGGTCGTCGAAGGCGCCTGCATCTTTCTGAATCGTCCAGGATTCGAGGGCGGGACTGGATGCGCCCTGCACATCGCGGCGATGGAGGCGGGCGAACGTCCAATGGATTGGAAGCCCGACGTGTGTTGGCAGGTTCCGGTGCGCCTGCAGGAAACCACCGACGAGGATGGCCACGTGGTGACCTTCGTACGGGAATGGAAACGTCGCGACTGGGGCGACGGGGGCCACGAATTCCACTGGTGGTGCAACGACGACCCGCTGGCATTCGTCGGCAAGGAACCGACGTACGTATACCTTCGCGATGAACTCACCGAGCTGGTCGGGCCGAAGGTGTATGCGATGCTCGTTGAAAAGCTGAAGGAACGAAGCAAGAAGGTCGCGGCGCACCCCGTGACGTTGCGCAAAAAGCCCTCGCGTCGTTGACTCTGCGCCTAGCGGCCGGACTTGAACGCGCGCTTTCGGTCTTCCATCGCCAGTAGGCGCTTGCGAATACGGATCGAACCCGGGGTCACTTCGACAAGTTCGTCGTCGCCGATCCATTCGATGGCGGTTTCGAGCGTGTGGACCACCGGAGATGCAAGCTTGACTCCGTCGTCGTGACTGTGCGTTCGGATGTTCGTCTTCTCCTTTGCCCGAACCGCGTTCACGACCATCTCGTCGCCGCGCGATGATTCGCCGATCACCATTCCTTCATAAACGTCCTCGCCGGGAGACACGAAGAGCGTTCCGCGAAGCTGCAAATTGTCCAGCGCGTAGGCCGTCGTTTTGGCCGCTCGGTCGGCAACCATTGCCCCACCGATTCGGTGCGGCAGTTCTCCGACCCACGGAGTCCAGCCGGCGAGATTCATGTGGATGATCGCCGTTCCTCTTGTCTCGGTGATCAATTGCGAGCGGAATCCAATGAGACCACGAGAGGGCGCCTCGAAGCTGACGATGCTGCGTCCCGTGTCCCCTGGACGGATATCGGTCACTCGACCCTTGCGTGGTGCGAGAGCCTGTGTGACCGAGCCGACGTGCTCGTCGGGTACGTCGCATGCCCCCGCCTCGAGAGGTTCGTGGCGACGACCATCGATTTCCTTCGTGACCACCTCGGGACGGCTGACCTGAACTTCGTAGCCCTCGCGGCGCATGTTCTCGATGAGGACGGCGAGTTGCAGCTCGCCACGCGCTGCGACCTCGATTACATCGGGGGAATCGGTGTCCGACACCCGGATCGACACGTTGCCCAGGATCTCGCGAGCAAGTCGTTCGCGCAGGTGGCGACTGGTGAGGAACTTCCCTTCGCGTCCGGCCAACGGCGACGTGTTGACGCCGAAACTCATCCGGATCACCGGCTCGTCGACGACGAGACGCGGCAACGGTTGCGGATTGTCGGCTTCTGCGAGCGTGTCACCGACTTCGACTTCGGGCAGGCCGGCCACCACGAACAGGTCTCCAGCCTCGACGGTGTCTGATTCGCGACGACCAATACCGTCGAAGACGTACAACTGGGAAATCCTGCGCTTCAGCACGGGTTGAGCGTCGTTGTCGTCGGGGCGCCGACAAAGTGCGATTGTCTCGCCCTTGCGGAGGTGTCCCGAATAAACCCGACCGATCGCCAGGCGACCCAGATAGTCCGAAGCATCGAGGTTGGTGACAAGAGCCTGCAAGGGGCCATCGGGATCACTCTTCGGTTCCGGCAAGCCGAGGATGCAGTCGAGCAACGGATCGAGATTCGCGTCGGGTGCGGGCATTCCGACACCCACCATTGCGCGTCCCTCACGAGCGACCGCGCTGATGACGGGGAAAGACAGGTGTTCGTCGTTCTTCGCGAGGTCGAGGAAGAGTTGTTCGACCTCGCCAAGTACCTCTTCCGCACGCGCGTCGCTTCGGTCGACCTTGTTCAGGATGACGACAGCGGGGAGGTTGGCCTCCATTGCCTTCGAGAGGACATAACGGGTTTGGGGCAACGGGCCCTCGGCGGCATCGACGAGGAGAAGGATGCCGTCAACGATGTGAAGCGCGCGCTCGACTTCACCGCCGAAGTCGGCGTGGCCGGGAGTGTCAACCAGGTTGATGCTGACGCCCTTGTAGTTGACCTGTGCTGCCTTGGCGAGAATCGTGATTCCGCGTTCGCGCTCTTGGTCATCGGAGTCCATCACCCGCTCGACGATCTCCTGGTGCGCAGCGAAAGTTCCCGTCCGACGCAGAAGAGCGTCGACGAGTGTCGTCTTGCCGTGGTCGACATGCGCCACGAGAGCTACGTTGCGTCGGGGGGTCATCTGTGCGCGGCGCGAGCCGCCAACGGGTCTAGTTCCCGTCGTCCTCGTCTTCGTCGGTCTCTTCGTCGTCGTCGAAGGTCACGCCGTACTTTTCGGCGAGCGCTGCGTACTCGTCATCCTCGGTTTTCGGGCGCGAGGAACTGCCGCCGAATCCGAGAGCAGCCGCGCTTGGGCCGGCTTGCTTCAACTTCCGCGCTTCCTCGAAGCGGCGGTGACGACCCTTTTTCACGTGAGGGCTCCGAACTACTTGCATGGGGTCGGGGCGCGAACCCCGCTGGATACAACAGGCGCCAGTTTAGCCCTGCGGTTCGGGAATCTTCGGTGATTCCCTAGCGGATCAGGCGCAGTCCCCCGGCGCCGTCGAAGGCGATCCCTGCAGAACCCGCCACCAGGGCATCGAGGTCGGAACCGATCAACTCGGCTCGCCAGCCCCGACGCAAGCGAGCGGTCGCTGACCCGCGCAGGTAATCGATGATGTCGGCCCGTGTTGCCACGAGGGCGGTCTCGATGCGCTCACGCCCCGCCACCTCGCTGATCCAGGCCGACATGAGGGTCGCGGCCGGCCGAAGGTCACGATCGAACTCCTCGACATCATGCCGCGGCATTGACACCTCCCGCTCGGCACCGCGCTCGACTGCCGCAAGGATTTCCGAGGCGATCGAGCCCTTCGTGTAGCGGCCGTCGACGCCGCGTGATTGCGCAAGTTCTTCGACCGAGCGTGGAGCACGCTGCGCAATACCCAACAAAGCGAGGTCCGCGAGAACTTGCCGCACCGGCACGTTCAACCTCTGGGCACGCGTTTCGCGCCACTCTGCCACCGCCTGCGCGACACCACGGGATCGAGGCTTCAGTGTGCGAACGTCCTTGATGCGCAGCCAAGCGTCGACGGGGTCGATGCTGGATGACGGCCGTGCGAGCAGTTCGGCACAGGCCTCATCGGCCCAAGCCAGTCGGCCTGATTCCTGAAGTTGTCGTGTGATCGATTCGTGAAGCTCGGGAAGGTGAATCACGTCGGAAGCCGCATAACTGCGCTGGGCGTCGCTCAACGGCCGTCGCATCCAGTCCGTCAAGCGGTCACCCTTCGGAAGCGATATGCCGAGCTCTCTTTGTACCAACGACGACAACGATGGCGTCGAATATCCCGTGAATCCCGCAGCTATCTGGGTGTCGAAGATTTTCCGAAAGGTGATGCCACAGGTGAGTTGAAGAACGTCAAGGTCCTGTTGAGCCGCGTGGAGAAGAACGAGAGCATCATTGTCGAGAAGACGCGTGACTGCTTCGGGGCCAACTTTTGGGGCGTCGATGAGAAAAATCTCACCATCGACGTTGACCTGCAGAAGTGCGAGTTGCGGATAATAAGTTCGTTCGCGGTGGAATTCGGTGTCGAGGGAGTATTGGCTCACCGATCCGAGCCGCTGTGCGAGTTCGTCGATCTGCCGGTCCGTATCGACCCAGTGGTGGGTGTGATCGGTCAACTCGGCGAATTCCCGACGATCACGTCGCGACCCGTCGCAATCCACGCACCCGTTCCGCCGGCAACGTTCACAACGTCCCGCCCGAGGTCGGCCAGGTACTCGCACGCCCGCATGCTGCGCCCTCCTGCCTGGCAAATCACGTAGGTCGTGGCATCGGTAGCAAAGGCTTCAACGTGGTCCGGCAGGGCGGACAGCGGTGCGTGAACCGCGCCGGCCACGTGTCCGGCAACGTACTCGTCGTACTCGCGAACGTCGACCAACCGTGCGCCGCTCTCGATCAAGCCGGCGAGTTCGTTGACGGTGATCTCTCTGATTGCCATGAGATGATCGTATCCGTTCAGCCCGAACCGTCTCGGGGAAGAAGTTCGGGCGTGTTGACGTCCAGCACGACCTGCGCCGGAAAGTCGACGAAGCGCAGCGGCATCAAGTTGAAGAGGGACTGGAGGGAGTTCACCGAGGCGGCATTGTCGGCCAACCGCGACAAGAGTTCCCTGGGAATCGCGTTCAGCACCCAGTGCGGCGATGCATCGTGACGTGCGACAACCGCGGCTCCGGCGTCGAGGCGCAACTCGTTGCGCATGCACGTGAGAGTCTCGCCCGTGACGCCGAGCATGTCGACGGCCGTCACGACGAGATCATCCGGGCCGTTTTCAATCGCAAAGGCTGCGAGACGACCCATCGAATGAGCCGGCCCGGCGTCCGATACCGCGTCGCGCACGAAGTGCACCTGGGCTCTTTGCGACCCTTGCGACGAAGCGACGACGGTCTCGGTTCCGAGCGATATCGCGACGAAGTCTCCTTCGCTACGGACGCCGTTGATGGCACCGAGAACACGGTCGAGGAATGTTTCGCCCGCGTGGGTTGCGTTGATTTTCGGCCCGCCGTAACGGAGGCCCTTGCCACCTGCGAGAACGGCCCAGATCGTCACTTCAGTTCGGGCAATCCAGGTTCCGTCGCGGGCACGCCACCCGGGTCGAGTTGGAGCAGAAAGAGACCACAGCGCTCGTCTTCGTCAACTTCTCCGATTGCGCGCGCACTTTGTTGCAGTCCGTGCAGACACCGCAGGAAGCCGAGATTGCCCTCGTGCGACCAGCGCACGTATCCCGAGCCGCGCCAACCGTTGGCTCGCAGCGTGTCGAGTCCGCGGTGGTAGCCGACTCGGAACGCCGCGTATCTTTCGCGTTCCGTTGCGGCCACGAGACCACACGCCCACCACACGAGTGAACTGCGCGGCGCCAGCCGCACGAGCTGATCGGCAATGGACATGGCCCGCGGTCCGCTCGGCTCTGCCCGAACCTGCGACACCAGATGCAGAACCTCGGGCGGGTCGAGTGGAATACGGGTTTCGGGAGGACCGCTGCTGGTGAGTGAAACGTTCTGCGCCACGAAACCAACATAGGCCGAAGTTGCCCGTGCCCATCGCCCATCGACGGATCCGTGAGCAATAGGGTCTGTTCCATGTTCGCCGCTTCCCTCTTGCAGGCTCTCGAACTCGACCAGGCCAAGAACGGCTCGCTCATCGCAGTTGGCGTTTGCGTCGTCTTGGTGCTCCTCGTGTTGAAGTTCATCTCTTCCCTCGTCATGCGCCTGGTGCTGTCGGTCGTTTTCGTCGCCGTTGGCGGCGTTGTCTATGCCCAGCGCGCATCCCTCGTCGACTGTGCCAACAAGATCAAGAACACCGGATCAGAGGGTGCGGTGACCTGCACGTTCTTTGGCCGCGACGTCAGCATCAACGTCGATCAACCGAGCGTGGACATCTCCCCCGAAGGCTGATCGCACGGGCACATCGTTTAGGGTGAAGGGGCCATGGAACTACTCCTCATCCGCCACGCCCTGCCGATTCGTCGGGAACTCGACGAGGGAATCGCCGACCCCCAGCTGTCCCCCGAGGGCCTTGCACAGGCCGAGCATCTCGCCGCGTATCTCGCCTCCGAGCGAATCCACGCGGTGTACGCCTCTCCATTGCGCCGCGCGCAGCAGACCGCTTCTCCGGTTGCAAAGTCGCAGGGAGTCGACATCGTCACCGTCGATGATGTTGCCGAATGGGACCGCAATTCCAACGAATACGTTCCGGTCGAAGAACTGAAGGCAGCGAACGACCCGCGTTGGCAAGCGATGCTGCGGGGCGAGTGGAACGTCCATGAAGAGTCCCCCGAAGAATTCAACAAGCGGTGCGTCGACGCCGTCGAAGAACTGATTGCGGCTCACTCCGGCCAAACGATTGCAATCGTCTGTCACGGGGGCGTGATCAACGCGTACCTCGTCCACGTCCTCGGACTCACCGTCAACGTTCAGGGGTTCTTCTATCCGAATTACACCTCGATCCACCGCGTGGCGGCCGCACGAAGTGGCGAACGATCGATCGTCACGATCAACGAAACCTCTCATCTGCGCAATTCGGGTCTGCCGATGGGGCTCTTCCAGAAGTCGTGATGGTCGTGCCGTCCGAGTCGCGTCACCTTCTTGAGTTTCTCGACTCGTCGCCTTCCCCGTTTCACGCCGTCGCGACCGCGCGAACCTCGCTCATCGAGGCGGGTTTCGACGTCGCTGACTACTCCTCCGTGGCAGTTCAGCATTTCGGCATCGAAAAGGGCGCGGTCGCGCGAGGCGGTGCACTCGTCGCGTGGTCATGGCCCTCGAGTTCCGTTCGTCCTGGCTCGCTCATTGTCGGTGCCCACACCGACTCCCCCGGCCTACGTCTGAAGCCGAATCCTCTGTCGAGTGGCGCCGGAATGGCACTGCTCGAGGTCGAGATCTATGGAGGCGTGCTGCTGAACTCGTGGCTCGACCGCGACCTCGGCATTGCCGGAATGGTTCATCTTTCGGACGGAACTTCTCGGCTGGTCGACACGCGTCGCGCCGTGGCACGGATTCCGCAGCTCGCCATCCACCTCGACCGTGACGTGAACGAGAAGGGCCTCGTCCTCAACCGACAGAACCACCTTCGTCCAGTTCTCGGCTCGGCAACGGCGACACTTGAACGGTTGTTCGAAGGAACGGGGCTCGCGAGCACGGACGACGTCGTTGGATTCGAACTCGGTCTGTATGACGTGACTCCCGCGGCCCTCGTCGGAGCCGTCAACGATTTGGTTGCCTCGGGTCGCCTCGACAACCTCGTGTCGTGCTGGGCGGCAATTGACGCATTGGTTCGTGTTTCCGTCGGGGTCGATCGGCCGCTCATCGTGGCACTCTTTGATCACGAAGAAGTGGGCTCGGAGAGCATCACCGGTGCCGCCGGGCCCCTCCTCGAGACGGTGGTCGACGAACTCTTGGCCGCGCGTGGCATGTCCGGCGATCGGTTCGACTTTCTCCGGCATTCGTTGTGCTTGTCGGCCGACAACGCCCACGC